>LNZQ01000042.1 GCA_002007315.1 Epulopiscium sp. Nele67-Bin004 | reverse complement strand
CACGGGGAGACGACTGTGCCACAGGAGCCAGCAGCAGCAGCTTCGGCAGGGAGAGCAGAAGGGACGCAGAGGGAGCTGACTCAATGCCTCCCCGTCTCTATTCTCCCAGAACTCCTCTGTTTTTGCACGGGTAAACAAATACTGAAGGCAAATAAGAGCAACCTGACCCCTCCTCTCTTCCACCTCATCCCCGTGATATGAACCACAGAATGAGAAACAAACAGGTCTGTGTCTCATGAACGTTGCCGAGTTTCACTGCAGTGTCAACAATAACAAAAGGAGCAGGCACAGACAGGAAAAAGGAGAAGTGGAAAACAGAGACGCTGAGGTGAATGTGAACGAGACGCTTTCCTCTCACTGCGCATATAAAGCTGCCACACTGAACTTGATAAAAAGGACCACTACAACAAATAGTAGAGAACTATTTTTAGGGTAAGTGTATTATTTGACAGAGTAAAATGCAAAGAGGGGCTCAGCCACACATTTTCTGAATACGGTTTCCGTGTAATTATGGACGTTGTGTACAACCATGTGTTTAATATGAGCACTATGCAATTTCAAAAAATTGTGCCAAACTACTATTTCAGATTTGACCAAGATATGAACGCCTCAAACGGTTCATTTTGTGGAAATGATGTTGAAACAACAGCGAAAATGTGTCGTAAATACATTGTGGATTCTTGCCTAAGATGGATACAGCTGTATGGATTTGATGGATTTAGATTTGACCTTATGGGGATAATAGATGTTGATACTATCAATGAAATTAAACGTAGATGTAGCGAAGTTGACCCATCAGTTATGATTTACGGCGAGGGTTGGAACATGCCTACTATGCTTGATGAGAGCAAGCGAGCAACTATGATGAACCACGCAAAAATACCGCAAGTGGCACATTTTAATGATAGGTTTAGAGGTGCAATCAAATCAATTATTTTAGATACAGTTGATAGAGATGCATTTTTGATGGAGTCATTTGTGCAAGTTTTGCAAGGAAGTGTGTTAAAAAATGGACAACTTGAACCATTATTTGATAACGTTTATCAAACTATTAATTACGTTGAATGTCACGATAACAGCACACTGCAAGACTATTTGCAATATCAAAATGGCGTGGAAGATGAAGCAGAACGAGTTAAAAAAGCAAACTTTGCCCTAACATTAGTTATGTTATCTCAAGGGATACCGTTTATACATTCTGGACAAGAATTTTACCGAACAAAACAAGGTGTTGACAACTCGTATAACTCAAGCGATGAGATAAACCAAATTGATTGGTTGCTTAGGGAGAAAAACGATGGGGGTGTTCAGTTTGCAAAACAGCTAATACAGCTTAGAAAAGATTATCCTCATTTTAGGCTTAACACGCAAGAAATTTCAGATTGCATAACTATATCAAACATAAAAGACGGTGTTTGGTTGTATAGTATAACAAAAGGTAGTACGCTAGATATTTATATAAATATTGGTAGCACTACTGAAGTTGCCCCTCAAGGTGCGTTAATATTTGACACTATGGAAAATCAGGACGAAGCTAAATTAACACAATGGCAAATCAAAATTTATAAGAGATAGAAAAAGCATAGAAAGGAAAAATTCTAATTATGGTTGAGTTTTTAGTAATTATTGAAGAAAAGCTAGAAAATCCAACACAACCCCAATTGCAATATTACAAAGAAGTGTTGGGTGATGATTTTGAACTATCCACCCAATTTATAAAAAATGCATTGTCAAAATGGATAGCAGGGCTACACCCAAACAAGCAAATGATTTTGGCACAAAGCTTGTATAATACGCTATCGGCTCACAAGCTTAAAGGTAAAAATATTAGTATAATAAAAAATGTTTATATAAAATTTATGTGTTGGATATATTATAAATTTAGTACAGTATTGAAATCTACTTTGCCAGATTGCAAAATTTTATATTGTGGTGTGCCTAGCGTTTACGAGGCAGAAATGATTGCTATTTTGGAAGAATGCGGCGTAACAGTTGTGATTGCACAAGATGGCGATAAATCTAAATATATCACAGTACGTCCAGCCGAACCACCAATTGAGATGCACACAAACGATTGGATAAAAGGTGATATATTTGAGGCGATATTAACAAATAGGAAAAAACATGATAAAAAAAATGTATTTGTCATGTTTAAAGGTTGCGAAAATAAGGCAAACTTTATAAAGAGTCTAAATAAATTGTACACAAGTCTAACAGATGATGCAAACAGAGTCGTCATAATTGAAGATGGGGTACAAAACCCGCAACCAAACGAAATATCAAAAATACTTCGTAACAATGCAACTGATATTGGGCAACTTATAAATTCGTTAGTACCAAATGTCGTTATATACGATAAGCAACTAGCAACAATAGCACAAAGGCAGTTGCAACAATTGATTATGGCGTTGTATGAAGCTGAGGGCAACAATTTACAAAAGACAAATAACAAAGTTGTGCAAATGCTCGCCTTATACAAAAGGTATGAAGCAAAGTTGTTTGGAAACGCAAAAGATACATCAGTGTTTATTGTGTTTGGCGATATAACAACTCAGATACAGTTATTATTGGTAGAATTTTTATCGTTATTACCAATAGACGTAATAATTGTATCCCCAAATCTTGAATCAAAGTGTGATATAGAAGACGATAGATGTCTTATTATAAAAGGAAATACAAATTTAGATATAGATAGCTATCCGATGACGCTTGAAAATATGCAAGTTGGAACAGTTGCATATAACGCAGAGCAAGAGCTTAACACTATGATATACCAAGATACGGGTTTATATAGACAAAATCAATATGCCGTAGCTAGAAGTTTGACATTAAAAACAACATGCGAAGAAATAGATATTTTGTGGCAAAACGAACTCAAATTTAGACCGAATTTTGATACAAGCGATGAAAAAGTTGATATGCCAGTTATTTTTGCAAAAATTTCGGGCGTAAAAAACAGTGACAAAAAAGAATACTACAAGCGAATACAAAAATTTATTATACCGCAACAAACGATAGTATGTGTTTCGCCACCATTTATAGAAGACGAAGGACAAAATTTGATAGGGGCAAACCCCCATGCATTTTTTAGAAATGGCAAACTTAATAAAGATGCGATTATGGCACACAAAGACTATAAATATAGTCATTTGCGAGAAGAAATGCAACATCATCTTTTGGACAAAATACAATTACTTATAGATTTAAAGTGGATTGAAGGCACAGGAACTAATGGAATGGAATACAAAATAGTTTCATTACTATTAAATTTAGGAACAAAGTTTTTAAGACAAATGCAAAAGTTTGACTTCACGAAGATGAATCCAAAAGTTGTTGTAATCCACACGAAAGAGCGTATGCATGAAATTGAAGATGCAATTTTTATAGCGTATGCAAATTTAGTAGGTTGTGATATAATAATTATATCTCCAACTGGTTATCGCAGTTTGGAAAGATTTTACACAATGCCAATTTTGAACGAACATCAAGATGGTGAATATCTTTATGATATAAAAGCACGTGAAGCATTAGAAAAAGATAAAGTTAAAGGATTTTTAGGAAGGGTGATGGATAAATGGCAATAAATATGGGCGCAAAACCTAGCACGCCAATGCCAGAAGCGACGGTTGTTAGAGAAGAAGAACTAGAAGTAGTACCTTATGATATACAAGCAGATAAACAGCAAGTTGAAGCACGACTACAAAACTCACAAGTTATAGAAGACTTAACGGCACTTATTGATATTTCAAATTTATCAACGATAGTTACATTTGGGGCAGAAGTGGCGGAAGAACTTGCAAAATCTTCAGATGTAGTGTTAAACAATATGAGCGTTGATAAAATAAATGAATCAAGCAAAATGCTAGACTCACTGGGCAAAATTATGTCACAGTTTGATATAGATGAAATAAAAGAAGAAGACCAAAAAAATCTTTTTAATAAAATATTTAAAAAAGCACAGAAAAAAATTGATGAAATACTAAGCAAATACCAAACTATGGGTGCTGAAGTTGACAAAATTTATGTTGTTTTAAAACAATACGAAGATGAAATTCATAGATCAAACCAACACCTAGAAACAATATTCAAAACAAATGTTGATTTTTATCACAATTTGCTTGAATATATAGTTGCTGGTGAGCAAGGTGTGCGTGAAATTGAAGCTTATCTTCAAGAACAGCGTGACGAAATGGCTAGAACTGGTGACACAACTATGCAATTTGAAATTACTACGCTAGAGCAAGCGTCACAAATGTTGCAACAACGTACGCAAGATTTACGAATTGCAGAAAGTGTTGCGTTGCAGTCTATACCTATGATTAGAACTATGCAATTTAGTAATATCAACTTAATTAGAAAAATTAATTCGGCATTTATTATTACGTTGCCAGTATTTAAACAAGCGTTGGCACAAGCTATCATGCTTAAACGTCAAAAAATTCAAGCTGAGGCTATGTCTGCACTAGACGAAAAAACAAACGAAATGTTGCTTAAAAATGCAAACAACACTGTTGCACAAGCAAAACTTACAGCACAACTAGCGTCAACAAGTTCTATAAAAGTTGATACATTAGAACAAACTTGGAAAATAATTCGTGATGGAATTGAAGAAACAAAAAGAATTCAAGATGAAGCAGTTAAAGAGCGTGAGGCAGATAAAGTACGCCTAAACTCAATAAAAGAAGATTTCAACAAATCATATTCAGTTAGATAAGGAGAAAAAACAATGGCTATTAATTTAAGAAAAGGTCAAAAAGTTGACCTTACAAAAAGCAACCCAGGTTTACAACAAATAGTTGTAGGTTTGGGATGGGACGTGAGTGCGTTTGATGGCGTAAAAGATTTTGACTTAGATGCGAGCGTATTTTTGACAGGTGTAAACGGAAAAGCTACATCAGAAGATGACTTTATTTTTTATGGCAACTTGGAACACCCAAGCGGGTCAGTTGTTCATGCTGGAGACAATCGTACGGGAGCAGGAGATGGTGACGACGAAATTATAAAAGTTGGCTTGTCACAAGTTCCAGCTAATATTGATAAAATTATTTTCACAGTAACAATTTATGATGCAGACGTTAGAAACCAAAACTTTGGTATGATACAAAATGCTTTCATTAGAATTTATAATGAACAAACAAACGAAGTAATTCTTGAGTATGATTTGGACGAAGATTTTTCAATTGAAACAGCAGTTGTATTTGGTGAGCTATACAGAAACAATGGCGAGTGGAAATTTAGTGCAATAGGTAGCGGATTTAATGGTGGATTAGGTGCACTTTGTGCAAACTACGGAATTAATGCAGAGTAATAGGAGGAACAAGCGATGGCAGTTAGTTTACAAAAAGGTCAAAGAGTAAGCCTTAAAAAAGAAAATGGTAGTGCATTAGAAAAAATCGTTGTTGGATTAGGTTGGGATCAAGCAAATGCAAAGCGTGGGCTATTTAAAAAAGCTAGTCAACCAATAGATTGTGATGCATCTGTGTTTGTGTTAGATGGCGACAAACTAAGACATAAAGATGATATTATATATTTTGGTAATTTAGGACACAGGTCTAATAGTATAATTCATATGGGAGATAATTTGACTGGTGAAGGTGATGGCGATGATGAGCAAATTCGAGTTGACTTAACGAGTGTGCCAGCAAACTTCAATAAACTAGTAATCGTGGTAAATATATACCAAGCAGACGTTAGAAACCAAGACTTCGGTCAGATAGAAAATGCATTTATAAGAATTGTTGACAGTGCAAACAATCAAGAGATGTTTAGATACAATTTAACTGAAGATTATGCAGGGCAAACAGCTATGATTTTTGGTGAAATATATAGAAATAATGGTGAGTGGAAGTTTAATCCTATGGGTCAAGGTACAACAGACTTAGGTTTAAATACGCTTGCAAATAGATTTGTATAAGGGGGTAGCAGTATGGCAATCAGTTTAAAAAAAGGGCAAAAAGTTGACCTAACAAAAAGACACCCAGGACTTTCTCAAGTTGTTGTTGGACTAGGTTGGGACACAAATAGATTTGACACAAATGGAGCATTTGACCTTGATACAAGTGTATTTTTGACTGGACAAAACGGCAGAGTTTCGGGGTCAGGGGATTTCGTATTTTATGGCAATCTAGTTCACCCAAGTGGTTCGGTTGAACATACAGGCGATAACTTGACTGGAGCAGGAGATGGTGACGATGAGCAAATTAAAGTAAACTTGCAACAAGTTCCATCTCATGTAGATAAAATTGTGTTTACAGTTACAATTTATGAATCAGAGTTACGTAATCAAAACTTTGGTATGATACAAAATGCATTTATTCGCATATACAACGAACAAACTAACGAAGTGTTGCTTGAGTATGATTTAGACGAAGATTTTTCAATTGAAACGGCTGTTGTGTTTGGTGAACTATACCGACACGGTGGAGAGTGGAAATTTAGTGCTATTGGTAGCGGGTTTAATGGTGGACTTGGGGCACTTTGTGCGACATATGGTGTAGATGTAGAATAAGTGGGAGGTATGGACATGGCGATTAGTCTAAAAAAAGGCGACAAAGTTAAACTTACTAAAGCAGATGGCAAAGCTCTAAAAAATGTTACAGTTGGGCTAGGGTGGGACATGGCGAAAAAGAAAAGCTTGTTGGGGGCGATAGATTGTGATGCCTCAATATTTGTGTTGCAAAATGGAAAGTTACAAAGTGACAATGACATTATATGTTATGCAAGAAAAGAACACAAGTCTAAAACTATTTTGCACACTGGCGACAATCTAACGGGCAGAGGTGAGGGTGACGATGAGCAAATAAAAATTAGACTACAAGATGTCCCCGCCGAATATGATAGTATTGTATTTATAGTTACTATATTTATGGCGAAAGTCAAAAAGCAGGACTTTGGTATGATACAAAATGCGTTTATACGAATTGTTGATAACTCAGATGACACAGAAATTATGCGATATGATTTAACTGAAAATTACGCAGGAAAAACAGCTATGATATTTGGCGAGCTTACTCGTCAAGATGATGGAGAGTGGAAATTTAATGCTATTGGCGAAGGTACAGATGACGGTAGCATAAGTAAACTATCAAAACGATACAAATAAACGGAGGTATAATTATGAGAGTAATTCACACAGACAATGCACCAGCGGCAATAGGGCCATATTCACAAGCGATGGCTTATGGAAATTTAGTTCAAACGTCAGGTCAAATACCAGTTGATCCAGCGACAGGAGAAGTTGTTGGAGATGATATCACAACTCAAACTGAGCAAGTTATGAAAAATTTAGGAGCAGTTTTGGAGGCAAGTGGAGCAAGTTTTGAGAGAGCTTTAAAAACAACATGTTTTTTAACTAATATGGACGATTTTGCAGCTTTTAACGCAGTTTACGAAAAATACTTCGTAAATAAGCCAGCTAGATCTTGTGTTGCGGTTAAAGCGTTACCAAAAGGCGTGTTAGTAGAAGTTGAGTGTGTAGCCTGTCTATAATGCATGATATATCGAAACAAACTAACCCCAGACATTCGGAAATAATAGGCAACATATATGTACAATTTAGAAATTACCTAAAAGGCAAAAGATGCAAAGTATTTACAGACAATATTGACGTATACTTAGACGGTGGCAGACATAATTTTGTTGTGCCAGACTTGTCTATATTATGCGAGCCAGATAAATTTTCACAAAGTGGATATCATGGCGTGCCAAGTCTTATAGTGGAGGTTATATCGCCATCAAGTACAAAAGTTGATAGGGGTATGAAATTTAATTTATATGAAAGTTATGGCGTGCCTGAATATTGGCTTATTGACCCGTTAAGTGGTTGTGTGGAACAATACGTACTACAAGATGGTAACTATATGTTGTTAAATGTTGAATATGATGAGGCAGACCGAGCAGGTAGTATAGTGCCAACTATTTTTGATAATTTGGAGATAGATATAGTAGATATTTTTGAATAAGCGAGAAAATTTAACGACTGATTTCTATATAGCATAGGAATCAGTCGTTTTAGCTTTGCTTATAAAATTTTTGACAATCATATTAATTTCTTGCCAAATCTTTATTTTTCGTTCTTCTTTGTACCAGTCATCTAGCTCTATTTCAAAATGCTTGCTAAACATATCTTCTTTTCCAAAAGATTTGATAGTCTTAATGTTTGATAATTTATTTATTATGCTGTTACTTAAAATATCAAATTTTTCCCGTTCTTTGTTGCTATAATGCTCCAATTTTTTGAATGAGCGACTAGCACAAATGTAGTATAGCGGTAGAGATATAAGTACCAAAAGTGCCAAAACTTTATCTAGGGCAGCCAAAAAGGCAAAATTGATTAAAAATCGTAGCGTATTTGAAAAGTATATGAAGTAGTAAAGTGCTATATATTGTCCGATTTGTCTAGTGTCATCAAGGATTTTTACTAGCAAAGTGTTAGCATTATTTTTCTTAAAAAATATAAAAGGCGAGCATATCATACTCTTAGATAATTCGTATCTTAAATCGTTGCTTATTTTAATTTTCAGGATACTAAAGTAGTAATCATATACGTAATAAGTCAAAAACGTATTAATTAGTAGAACCACAGCCCATTAATTATTAGATTTTTTTAGGTTTTAGTAGTCGCTAAAATATTCATTGTTATCACCCCTTTCTATAAGAAAAATTTAGTGATGGCTACATTCTAATAAATAATTTTTGATTATTAAATCGATTATGCAAAATAGGCTTAGTCTGCTCTGTATATCATATCTGATTTCAAACAGTTGATATGATGTGACATATAGGTTAACATCACACAATTGTGATAAAGGATTATTATTTAAACTGGTAAAGCCTATTACAGTAGCTCCTTTAGCTTTTGCTATTTGTACCACTTTTAATATTTGAGGAGTAATACCGCTAACACTTGCAACAAATAATATATCTTCACTACTCATTTGTTGAGCATTTAATACTGCAATGTGGCTATCTTCGTATTCTATGTTTACTCTACCGCATGTAAGCAAATATTTAGAGAAATATGACAATCCTACTTTTGAAATACCTTTAGCAAAAAAATGTATTCTTTTATTTGACAAAAGTAGATTTGTAACATCGGATATAGAATTAAAATTAACTAGAGCTAATGTATTATCTATTTCTTTGAATGTTGTTTCTATGATATTGCTAAAATCTATAATAGAAGTTTCATAACTGCTTTTATTAGATTTAAGTTCATATTTTAATTCAGAGTAGCCTTTAAAGCCTAGTTTTTTACATAACCGCATAATTGTAGCAGTAGATGAAAAAGTCTCTTCGGCTAATTGTTTGATATTCATATTAACTACAACTTGATTATTTTTAATTATATATTCAAATACTTCATATTCTGAACGTGATAAAAGTTTCAAGTGTTCGGGTGTTGGACTAATAGACATATAATATTTCCTCCTAAAAAGACTAGTTTATAGTAATTGTAACAAATAACTCTAAATGTTACAAGTTACAAAATACAAATAACCTTACATAAAGTGTTCGTTTTGTTGATATATATTTAGCAATGTTATACAATGTAATTACTAATTTAGAGAAAGGGAGGGGTATAAACATGAGTAATAAAATAATGTATAATTCACACATGAAAGGAAAATGTATTTCGTTAAGTAATGTAAAAGATGAGGCTTTTGCATCAGGGTCTCTTGGAAAAGGTATTGCGATAGAACCAACGGAAGGTATTGTGTATGCACCTGCAGATGGAACGGTAGAGATGATATTTCCTACTAAGCATGCAATAGCGATATGTGATAAGAATGGTGTGGAAATATTGATACATATTGGTATTGATACTGTAAATCTAAAAGGTGAACATTTTGAATTATTAGTTAATGAAGGCGATACAGTGCAACGAGGACAAAAACTAGTTAAAGTAAATATAACTAAATTACAGGAGTTAGGATATGATACAACTACTCCTATGATTATCACAAATTCAGATAGTTTTAACGATGTTGTCCAAAATTTGGACAACAAAATGGTTATGCCTAATGAGGAAGTGTTGAGCGTTATTACACAGTCAAAAGAAATAAAAAATACTTTAAAAAGTCAATCAGCCCCTACGTCTCAAGCATCTTTTAAAGATAGGACGATACAGGCTTTTCAAGCATTTGGACGAAGTTTAATGTTACCAATCGCCACAATTGCAGCCGTTGGTATACTTTATGGATTTACAGCAGCACTTAGTAGACCACAAGTGCAAGAGTTATTACCATTTTTAGATAATAATATTGTTTATTATGTACTGTTTTTGATACGAGAATTAAGTGGCCAAGTTTTTAATTTAATACCAGTATTATTTGCTATATCTATAGCATTAGGGCTAGCCAAAAAAGAAAAAGAAATAGCAGCTATGGCTGGATTTATTTGTTATTATGTTATGTTGTTTAGTGCATCGTATATGTTAAAGTCAGATTTCTTTGATTTTGGAGATATAGGGTTAGGTTCGGCTTTAGGTATTTCTGGAACAATTGAGATGGGTGCAGTCGGAGGAATGATAGCAGGTATACTAGCTGCATATTTACACAATAAATATTATAACATTCAACTACCAGTAGCGATAGCTTTTTTTGGTGGAAAACGTTTTGTGTCTATTGCAGTAATTATATGTGGGTTATTATTAGGTCAGGTTTTACCGTTTATTTGGATACCTATATCATCAGGAATTAATGCAGTAGGTTTACTGATTGCAAGTTTAGGAAATTTTGGAGTATTTATATTTGGAGCATTAGAACGTCTCTTAATTATGACAGGACTACACCATATTTTAAATGGTATATTTAGAACAACAGCAGCTGGAGGAGTTTATGAAGGGGTAGAAGGTGTTTGGAATATATTCTTTGGATACTTTGGTACAGTTGATATAGAAGTATTGAAACCATTTACAGCGTTTATGGCACAAGGTAAAATTCCATATATGGTATTTGGATTACCAGCAGCAGCACTAGCTATGTATCATGTTACACCAGATGACAAAAAAGAACTTGCTAAGCCGTTGCTGATTGCAGGTGCACTTGCATCATTTACAACAGGGATTACAGAGCCGCTTGAATTTTCGTTTTTATTTATAGCTCCAGCATTATATTTATGGCATGCATTTATGGCTGGTGTTTCATTTTATTTAATGGCGATATTAGAAGTTGGGATAGGAAATACACAAGGCGGAATAATAGACTTGTTCGTATATGGAATGTTAGTTCCAGATTCAAACTGGATATATGCTGTTTTAGTTGGAGTAGTGTATGCAGGGTTATACTACGCAGTGTTTAAATGGTATTTTACAAAGAAAAACTTAGTTTTAGAAGTATCAGAGTCAAACGATGCCACAACTGATTCAAAAATAGATGGAGATGCAAAACATCAACTAATTATTCAAGGATTAGGTGGAAAAGATAATATAGTAGAAATTAATAATTGTTTTACGAGATTAAGAGTAGATGTGAAAGACGTATCAAATATATCTGAAGAGATATTAAAACAAACAGGTTGTGCAGGTATAAAAATAACATCAGATACACATGTTCAAGTTATTTATGGACCTCAAGCAGATAATATCGCATCTTCACTAAAAATGATAGTATAAAGGAGGGGAAATTATGATAAAAATGTTTGTATTTGATTTAGATGGAACACTGCTTACGAGTGATCAACAAATTGATGAAAATACAACAAAAATGTTGAATGATCTTCATAATCAAGGGAAAAAAATTGTGATTGCAACAGGTAGAAGTCATTCTTTGGTTGAAGATATAGTGTCTGAGTATAATTTGACTTGTGACTTGATTTTAAATAATGGACATGAACTTCATCTTGATGATAAAGTAAGTTATATTCCGTTTTCATCTACAAAACTTTTAGAAGTAATGGAGATATTGGCTAAGTACAATATGTATGTGACAGCATTTGGAGAAAATAATAAAAAATATAGTTTTTTAGATATAGAGGAATATTATAATCAACATATATTAATGTCTGAGTCTATTAGGGGTTATTCCCTAAAAGACTCTCTTGATAAACCTTTATTTAATAAGCAACATTATACTAAAAACTTTTTTCAAGTAAATCAAGCAAGTGATTTTTCAGTTCTTAACATTCTTAAAATTGATGCTAAAAATTTGGATAAAGAAACTACTAAAAAATGTTTGCAAGAGCTTGAACATATTGATGGATTACTTTTATCTTCGTCATATGAAGCCTATATAGAGGTAATCCAAGACAATGCTCATAAAGGGATAGCGGTTCTTGAGCTAGCTAGTCGATATGGTATTATGCCAGATGAGATTTGTGCTTTTGGAGATAGCGGAAATGATATAGAAATGTTGCAAGTGGTAACACATTCGTTTGCAATGGCTAATGCAAGTGATAAAGTAAAAAGTGTCGCTAAGTATGTTACAGATACTAATAATAATCAAGGCGTGTTTAAAGGAATACAAAAAATAATAGAAATGGAGAATTAATATGGAATTATTGAAAGCAAAAATTGAGTATTTATATCCGAATTGTGACTATGCTAAATTTGAACAACTGTTGAGTAAGTGGAGGCTGGAACTATTTGATACAGCGAATAAGGTAGATGAAAGTACTGTATATATGATTACTTATGGTGACAGCATATATGAGGAAAATATTCCAACAGCAACTACATTGGGCAAATTTGCAGATAGATATTTAAGCGACACTATAACAGATATTCATCTATTGCCTATGTTTGAATATACAAGCGACGACGGATTTTCAGTAGTAGATTATAGAAAAATTGACCCAAAAATTGGAGATTGGGACGATATTATAGAGTTGAGCGGAAAGTATAGGTTAATGTATGATTTCGTTGCGAATCATATTTCTAAATCAAGCGATATGTTTCAAGGGTTTTTGGACAACGACCCTAAGTATAAAGACTTTTTTATAGAGTTTGATGAAAAATTCGATTATTCACAAGTTATTAGACCTAGAACGTCTCCGTTGTTTCATGAATATAGAAATAATCATAAAGTGTTGACTACGTTTAGTGAAGATCAAATTGACTTAAACTTTAAAAACTATGAAGTATTTTTGGAAACAACAGATGTATTATTATCTTATGCAAAAGCAGGTGCAACATCGATTCGTTTAGATGCTGTAGGATTTATGTGGAAAGAAAGTGGTACTAGTTGCATGCACTTAGATAAAACTCATGAGATTATTAAAGCATGGAGACTAATACTAGATGAGCTAAAACCTAATTGCCAAATTATAACCGAAACAAATGTGCCTCACCTAGAAAATATAAGCTATTTTGGAAACAACGATGAGGCTAACATGGTATATCAATTTGCACTGCCACCACTTGTGTTATATTCGTTTATAGCAGGAGATGCCTCTTGTCTGACTGAATGGGCAAAAACTATTAAGCCGATTAGTGACACGGCAACATATTTTAACTTTTTAAGCTCGCATGATGGCATAGGGCTTAGACCAACAGAAGGAATATTAGATGATAGCCAAAGAAAAATGCTATTAGATAGAGTTGAGCAGAACAACGGAAAAGTATCCTACAAACAAAATATTGATGGCAGTAAATCAGTTTATGAGTTAAATATTAACTATCATGATGCACTTATAAATAACGAATATGAGTGGGAAACGCAACTAAACATGATAAAAGCTGCAAATGCAATATTGTTATCTGTAATAGGCGTTCCAGCAATATACTACAATACTTTGTTAGGTTCAAGAAACGACTATGAAGGTCTAGAAAAGTCACAAATTAATAGACGTATTAATAGAGAAAAATTTGAGTACAATGATTTGTGTAATGAACTTGAAAATGATGTTAGACGTAATGATATATTCAGGAACCTGTCAGAAATGATTAGAGAGCGAAAAACTTATAAAGCATTTAATCCGTATGCTACTCAAGAGGTATTAGACTTTGGAAAACATATATTTGCGATAGTTAGACACAATGAAAAAGAAAATTCAAAAGTAATGCTATTAGTAAATGTGTCTAATGATATACAAATGGCAAATGATATTAAGCTTAAGCCATATGAATACAAATGGATTTTGTTATAAAGGTAATATGCCCCCAAAGTGATAATATTTGGGGGTTTTATTGGCTGTATTTAATAGGAGTTACCTGTATTGTGACAATTTTATTTAGTAAGTATATGCAAATTATGAAGAAACACTTATTTGATTTGGTAACAAAATGATAGTATGATTATAAAGAAGACAAGTAAATTTTATATAAAAATATAGGAGGTAAAAAAATGAAAGCAGTAATCGCAATAGATTCATTTAAAGGTAGCATAAGTTCGATAGAGGCAGGCGACGCTGTAAAACAAGGAATTTTGCAAGTTTATCCTGAGGCACAAATAGAAGTGTTGCCACTTGCTGACGGTGGTGAAGGCACAGTGGACACTCTTGTGATTGGAATGAACGGTGAAAAGAAAAGTATAACTGTCAGAGGGCCATTAAAAGAAATGAAAGTGTTAGCCAACTACGGAGTGTTAGAAAATACAAATACTGTAATAATTGAGATGGCTCAAGCTGCAGGGTTACCCCTTGTTCCACAAAATTTGAGAAATCCACTAAATACTACTACATATGGCGTAGGTGAAATAATTAAGGACGCAGTAGACGGTGGATACAGAAATTTTATCGTTGGAATTGGCGGTAGTGCAACTAATGACGCTGGCATAGGAATGCTAAAGGCATTAGGTTTTGAATTTTTTGATAAAGACGGAAATCTAGTTGAAGGAGCTGGAAAAGATTTAATTAACATTACAAAGATAGACACAAAAAACGTGCTACCACAACTAAAAGAATGTACTTTTAAAGTGGCATGTGATGTCAATAATCCTTTGTATGGAAAAAATGGGGCAGCTCACATTTATGGACCACAAAAAGGGGCAACACCAACTATAGTTGAACAATTAGATAACGGTTTAAAACATTTTTCACAGGTCGTAAAAAGTCAGTTTGATAAAGATAATTGTCAAATTGCAGGGACAGGTGCAGCAGGTGGGCTAGGATATGCATTTGTAACATTTTTAAATGCAAAACTAGAATCAGGCAGCAGTATAATTATAGAAGAAATTTCTTTAGAAGATAAAGTGAAAGATGCAGACTTTGTTATAACGGGTGAAGGCAGATTAGACAAACAGACAGCGATGGGGAAAGCACCAATATCAGTGGCAAAGATAGCAAAAAAGTATAATGTTAAAACACTGGCGTTTTCAGGTTGTACAACAGATGATGCAATAAAATGTAATGAGCAGGGAATAGATGCATTTTTTCCAATAGTAAACAAAGCAATGGATTTAGAAGAGGCGATGAATATCGAAAATGCTATCAAAAATATGACCCAAACAGTAGTACAAGTATTTAATGTAATTAAAATAATGCAATAATATTATTTGGGGGGATTAGATATGGAAATTTCAACTATGGGGGCAATACTTGGATTAGTAATAGCAATTGTGCTAATTATTAAAAAAGTTCCACCAGCATATAGTTTGATTTTAGGTGCATTAGTAGGGGGACTACTTGGCGGAGCAGGTTTGACCTCAACCGTAGACATCATGGTTAATGGAGCAAAAGGTATGATGCCTGCAATTTTAAGAATTATAACGTCAGGTGTTCTTGCTGGAGTGTTGATTCAAACGGGGGCAGCTGCAAAAATAGCAGAGCAAATCATAAAAGTACTTGGAGAAAAAAGAGCATTAATAGGATTAGCGTTAGCAACAATGGTTTTAACAGCAGTGGGAGTGTTTGTTGACATTGCTGTTATTACAGTTGCACCAATTGCGTTGGCGTTGGCGAGCAAAATTGGATATTCAACGACAACAATTTTATTTGCAATGATAGGGGGAGGTAAGGCAGGAAACATTATATCGCCAAACCCAAACACAATAGCAGCAGCAGAAACATTTGAAGTTGAATTATCATCTCTTATGGCAGCAAACTTTATACCAGCTATTTGCGGTCTTATAACTACAATTGTTGTGGCAACTATGTTATCAAAAAAGAATATCGGTAGCAAAGTTCAAGCCGTATCGACAGAAGAAATAACAGATTTACCCGATTTATTGCCAGCTATTATTGGTCCTATCGTAACAATCGTGTTGTTATCGCTACGTCCATTAATAGGCGTTTCTATCGACCCACTTATTGCACTACCTGTTGGTGGTATAGTTGGAGTTGTTGCGATGGGCAAAGTTAAACACTTAAATGATTATATTAGCTTTGGTCTTGGGAAAATGATGCCTGTTGCAGTATTACTAGTTGGGACAGGTACAGTGGCAGGAATTATATCTGCATCAACAGTACAACAATCAACAATAACGTTATTAGAAATGATGAATATGCCAGAATTTTTGCTTGCCTCTATTTCAGGAATGTTGATGTCAGCCGCAACTGCGTCAACAACAGCAGGAACAACGATAGCCTCAGCAACTTTTGCACCATCTATTTTGGCTGTTGGGATTGAGCCGTTGGCGGGAGCAGCAATGGTTCATGCAGGAGCAACAGTGCTTGACCATTTGCCACATGGATCGTTTTTTCATGCGACAGCAGGAGCAACAAATATGAGTATATCAGAAAGATTAAAAATAATACCATATGAGTCAATCGTAGGTCTTGTAATAACAATTGTATCAACTATTATATGGGGGATTATCGTATAATTTTAGGGGGCTGGTAGCCCCCCTTTTGTGTGTCAAAACTTATAGAGTTTTTAAAAGTTGAACAACTTCATCTATATATTTTTCATCAGTTGCCCATGAAGTCACAAATCTAATAACTTCATGATATTCGTCATATTTTTCCCACATTTCAAAATCGTAGTGTTTTTCAAGTTCACCAAGCTGCGTATGACTAACAATTAAAAAAATCTGGTTTGTTTCGGTTGGGACAAAAAGCCTAACCCCCGCAGATTCTATGCCTTCGCTTAACCTACTTGCAAGCGAATTTGCTCTTGCACCAAGTTCATAAAACAAGTTGTTTTCAAACAGAGTTTCAAACTGTATTCCAAGAAGTCTACCTTTTGCAAGCAGTGCCCCACGTTGTTTAATTAGATATTTGAAATCAGCTTGAAGTGTCTCGTTAACAATAACAAGAGCCTCGCCAAACATAGCCCCGTTTTTCGTTCCACCAATATAAAATGCATCAGTATATTTTGCAACATCGGCAATAGTCATATCGTTTCCACTAGCAGTTAGAGCCACAGCAAGTCTAGCCCCATCAAGATACAACAATAAGTCGTTTGCAAGACATATTTCACGCAAAGATTTTAGCTCCTCAAGGCTATAAACTGCTCCATACTCTGTTGAGTTTGAGATATATACAAGTCTAGGCTTAACCATATGTGGGCCAGCGTAACGGCACAAAACCTCGCTCACATCATCGGCACTAATTTTTCCTGACTTGTGAGGTATAGTAATAATTTGGTGTCCAGTTGCCTCAATTGCTCCAGTTTCATGCACAAAAATGTGACCAGATACAGCAGAGATAATCGCCTCATGTGGTCGCAAAAATGCACTAAGAGCTGTTAAATTTGTTTGAGTTCCACCAACAAAAAAATGAACGTCTGCATTTGGTTGCTCGATATGAGCTTTAATTTGTTCGCTTGCACGCAAACAATACTCGTCTTCAGTGTAGCCAACAGTTTGATTCATGTTTGTATCAACAATTTTTTCTAATATAGCAGGATGCATTCCTTCGCTATAATCGTTCCTAAATTTATACATATTTTACTCCTTTTATACTTAATATAGTAAATTTACCTTATTAAGTATAACATATTTAATAGAAATTTAGAAAATAATATTTGTGTAAGGGCTTGAGGTAATTACTAAATAGTGGTAAAATATTGAATTGTATGATGCCAATTAAGGCGAACTAAGGAAGGAAGAAAAACATGAAAATCATAAATATAGCTGTTATTGCCCACGTTGATGCGGGTAAATCAACGCTAGTAGACGCATTTTTAACACAAAACGGGGTATTTCGTGACAATGAAGAAAGAGTAGATTGTGTAATGGACAACGACTCTATCGAAAGAGAGCGTGGAATAACAATTTATTCAAAAAACTGTTCGATAAGATACCAAGATTACAAAATCAACATTGTAGACACACCAGGACATAGTGACTTCTCATCAGAAGTTGAACGTGTTATCCGTACAGTTGATACTGTAATTTTGCTTGTAGATTCAATTGAAGGACCTATGCCACAAACTAGGTTTGTACTTCAAAAATCATTAGAACTAGGACTTAAACCTATTTTGGTTATAAATAAAATCGACAAACCAAACAACCGTGCAGAAGAAGTTGTTGATATGACATTTGATTTATTTGTTGACTTAAACGCAACAGATGAACAATGTGACTTCCCAGTGTTATATGGAATTGGTAAACAAGGAATTATGCAATATTCTCTTGACGAGCCATCAGAAAATATTGAACCACTTTTAGAAACAATCATCAAACAAGTTGGGGAATATCCAAAACAAGATGATGCACCTCTACAAATGCAAATTAGTGCCCTTGCATATGATGATTATATTGGTCGTCTTGGAATTGGACGTGTTTACAAAGGGACTATTAAAGAAGGAATGCAAGTTCAAATTGCAGACAACGAAGGAAACCTAAGAAACGGTAAAATTGTTAAACTTATGGGCTATGAAGGTCTAAAACAAGTTGCGGTTACAGAAGCTACAAGCGGTGATATCGCCGTAATTTCTGGTATTTCTGATATTTCTATCGGAGAAACTATTGGAGAGCCAAACAAAGTTGAACCAATGGAGCCAATAACTGTTGAAGAACCTACACTAACTATGAACTTCTTAGTAAATGACTCTCCGTTTGCAGGGCTAAGCGGTAAATACGTTACAACACGTCACATTAAAGATAGACTTGAAAAAGAACTTGAAGTTAATGTTGGACTTAAAGTTGAAGCTATGGAAACTACAGATGGATACACAGTTTCTGGGCGTGGAGAACTTCACTTATCTATTTTGCTAGAAAACATGCGTCGTGAAGGATATGAGCTTAGTGTGTCAAAACCTGAAGTTATCATGAACAAAGATGATAATGGAAAACTGCAAGAGCCGGTTGAGCGTGTAATTATAACGCTACCTGAAGATTATTCAGGAACAGTTATAAACAAACTTAATATGCGTAAAGCAGAAATGCAATCTATGGAACCAGAAAACGGTTATATGCGTATCGAATACCTATGTCCAACACGTGCACTTCTTGGATTTAGAAGTGAACTTATAACAGATTCTCGTGGTGAAGCGACAATGGTTAGACGTGTTGAAGGATACACTCCATACGTTGGAGAACTTCCAAAGCGTCCAAATGGTGCACTAATTGCACAAGAAAAAGGTACAACAGTATCTTACGCTTTAAACAGTTTGGAAGCTAGAGGAACACTGTTTGTTCACCCTGCTATAGATGTATACGAGGGTATGATTATTGGTATGAATGCAAGACGTGAGGACATGACAGTTAACCCTTGCAAAACTAAAAAACTTACAAATACTCGTTCATCAGGTGCAGATGACGCAGTAAAACTTACACCACCAAAAAATTTCTCACTAGAAGAAGCATTAGAATTTATTGAAAATGATGAACTAGTTGAAATTACACCAGATGACATCAGACTTAGAAAACGTTATCTAAAAGAAAGCGATAGAAAACGTATGTCGAAAAACTAATAAAAAAACTCCTACTATATGAAAAAATTGGTAGGAGTTTTTTTGTAATCTATGTATAAAACTACCTGAAAATAGTCGATAATCATGTATAGTAGATTATAGACGACACAATTGTAAAATTTACCTGTATATTTCCCTTATGTACTAAAGTAAATAAGTCGATATATACTATAAGGCATTCTTTACACAAATAAAGAATACATAAATAAATATTAAAAGAGGGGAAGATGATGAATAAAAAAGCAGGAAGTAACACATCGTTATCTATGCAATTATGTCGAATGTTTGCAATAAATGTAATAGTAATATTAATTTTTACTACAACAATTCATACTACAAGTTTGGTGTCACAATTGCACAGTGAGTCAGAAACAATTCTTGAGTCAGATGCAGAAATAGTGTTGGCAAAATTTGCGGGTTGGCTAGACACTAATATCATGTTTTTACAAACATATACAAAAGATATGGAAATAAATAAAGTTTATGAGCAAGAAACAGAGGTAAGACAATATTTAATAGATATTATGGATGTTAATGAATATCTAGTTAACGTATTTTTTGGTCTTGAAGATGGGTTTTTTGAAGCTATGTCAGGTCATCCAGGGGGAGGGTATGACCCTCGTACAAGAGGTTGGTATCAAGAAGCAGTTGCTACAGGTGGTGTAGTTATTACAGAGCCTTACCTTTCGGCAGTAGATGAAGCAATCGTTGTTACAATTGCGATGCCAATTAGAGATAGTGCAAATAGAATAGTTGGTGCCTCAGGTATAGATATTGAGCTTTCTATATTAGAAGTAATTATTAGAGAGATAGCACAAGTAAATGGAGTTTCAATATTTATCTTAAATGAAGGTAATGAAATTATTGCACATACTGACCATGCTTTATCACCAACGTTAGATTTTATGTATACACTTGCTGATGCAGGAGATTTTTCAAAACTGATTTCAGGTGCTGAAAGCAATGTTATGAACACAACTGATAGCTATGGAGTGAGCCAAGAAAGTATTTATAGAACTATTGATTTAACACCTTGGAAAATTATTTCAAGTTATCCAACTAGCAAAACTATAAATGTAATTATATCTAACATTATGTTAAATGTGTTGTTATGTATAGGTTCAGTTATTGCAACAGTATTTATATCAAATGCGATAACAAAAAGATTAGTAAAACCTATTGAAGATGGGGTTGAAGCTTTAACACAACTACAACATGGTACGCTTAACATTGGTACTTCACACATTTCAATAAACAGTAAAGAAGTTGGAGTATTCGTAGAAAGCATCGATGATATTTCGTCAACATTACAAACTTATGTAAGTGAAATTTCGGCTACACTTAAACAATATTCAGACGGAAACTTTGTGCGCCAATCAGGTGGAGCATACGTTGGGGACTTTAAAGCTATTGATGAGTCGTTAGACCAAATTTCTATGAAGCTTAAAGAGCTGTTGTTAGAAACGTCAACTTCAGCAGATAGTGTTAATGAAGAAGCAACGCAAATTTCTAGATCTGCAATGACACTTGCTGATGCAACTATAACTCAAAGAGGTCTATTAAAAGAGTTTAGAGATAATACATTGGAAATAACAGACAACATTACGCAAAGTATGAATGAAGTTGATAAGAGTTATGAAATGGTACAACTTATGAAGCAAAAAGCAACAGAAGGGCAAGAAATCGCATCAGATACAGTTGATGCAATGAAAGATATTACACAATCAACAGAAGAAATTTCAAAAGTTATTACAATAATTGATGATATAGCAGGACAAACAAACTTGCTTGCATTAAATGCTGCTATTGAGTCGGCTAGAGCTGGTGAAAGTGGTAAAGGATTTGCGATAGTTGCAAATGAAATTAGAGATTTGGCAAGCAGAAGTTCTCAAACTGTTCAAGAAATTCAACAAATTATTGCAGATAACTTAGAAAAAGTTAAACGTGGGGAAGAAAAGGTTGGACTTGCATCAGGTGCACTTTCAGAAATTATGGAAGCAACAATCAAAAATGATGAAGCGTCAACACAAGTTAGAATAAACGCTCTAACACAACAAGAGTCATTAAAATTAATTTTAACAGGTACGGACAAATTATCACAAGAAATTGATACAACATCAGCAATTTCAGAAGAAAATGTTGCAATCAGCGAAGAATTAGCAAGTCAAATTACGCAACTTAAAGATCAAATTTCACGATTTGTGATAAAATAATATATGAGCGAGCTAGTATATGGCTCGCTTTTTTGTATTTAATTTAAATTGCATATTGACATAATACAAAATTTGTCATAAATTATAATTACAGTTTATTTATACACTATATAAAAAGGAGAAATTAAATGTTTGAAGATTTAACTATCAAAAAAAAGTTGTCGATAGCTTTTGGTACTATTATTTTAATATCTTTGCTCAGTAATATTTATGCCGTATTTCAGTTAAACCAAGCTAGAACTAAAACTAATGACTTTTATGATAACAACTATTTTGTTACACATGAGGCACTAGACTTATCAAAATATATACTTAACGTTGATTCAAACGTAATTTTCCAATATATTGATCCGTTAGTTTATGATTATTATGATGCTATAGTTTTGCATATGGGTATTATGGATGAAAAAATTGATAATATTGGAGCAATCGTAGGGAATGAGCACCCAAACATAATTAAACTTAGATATTATATGGAAGTTTTGCGTGCTGCTGTGCTTGAAATTCATTTATATGATTTAGTGAATGACGAGGAAAATTTAGAAAGAATTATGTTCGACAGAACGCATGACTATCATATTGCTTATTATGAAATTAAAACTTTGGCTACGGAACTAGCAGATCTTTCTATTATTAAGGCGGAAAATATTAATACTGAAATTAATGATTCAGCCACTTTTGCACTTGTAGTTGCCATTTCCCTGTTGATCGTTAATGTTATATCAACTTCAATTGTTAACGCTAAAATTTTCAAATCTCTTATAGCCCCTATTGAAGAACTTGAAAAAGTTGCTGAAAAAATAGGTAAAGGTGATTTTTCTGTCGATGAAACCTACTTAACACATGACGATGAACTAGGACATTTATCTAAAGAGCTACGTACAGTTACAGATAAAACTAACGTTGTTATTCAAGAAACAGCATACGTTTTAGGAGAATTTGCAAAAGGAAATTATCAAGTGGAAACACGAGCAGAATATGTAGGGGTATTTAAAAATATTAAAGATTCTATATATAAAATTGCAAACGATGTAAATAACTCAACAAGCACTTTTACTGACGAAACACTACAACTTATCGAGGGCTTAAATTATCATCCTGCGGCACTGCAAAAATTGTCGCCAACTTTTGCTGTAATGTCTAAAAGAATTTATGAAACGACAGAAAATGCACGTCAAGCAAATCTTTTGGCTTATGAAGTTGGTTTGAAAATGGAAATGAACAACAAAAAAATGAAAGAAGTTGTTGAACATATGAACGAAGTAACTAAGTCTAATAACGAAATTGTGACGTTGTTACGTTCTATTGATGATATAGCATTCCAAAGTAATTTAGTGGCTTTACAGTCGGCACTAGAGGTCGAATATGACAAAGAAACATCTAAGCAATTTAAGGCAGTTGCCGATCAGGTTCGTCACATTGCAAAAAATAGTGTTGTGGCAGCAAAAGACAGTTCAAATTTGATGACTTCGCTTATAAATTCAATCAATGCTGGAAATGATTTGGTTGCAGAAACAGCTAGTTCGTTAGATGAGGTTTATGACTTAACAAATGACACAATTGGTCTAATTAATAATATTTCTGGTAAGTCATTAGTTCAGTCTAAAGCGTTTAAAGAAGTTGGTTATGGGCTTGAAGAAATGTATCGTGTAATTGAAGAAAATACTATTACAATAGAAGAAAATATTATTACTATTGAAGAAGAAGACATTATTATTGATGAAAATGACAAAATAAATTAACCTAAAAGGAGTATGTTTTATGAAAGTAAAATTAATAGACTCAAAACTACTAACCATAGGGATTATATTTTTAGGTATATTACTAGCTATGACTATAACATCAGTAGCCCAAACTAATAAAAATAATATTATGTCTATAAGCGATATGCAAGCAGATTATGTAACCCAACAACTAGTAGGAGATTTACATTTATTAGAAAGTATAGTAACTGAAATATCACAAGATGAAAACTTGATTTATGCACTACAGAAAATTAATGAGCAAGGGCTTAACGACGAAAATGAGATCAAGTTAAGAAATAGTGTAGACAATTTTTTAACTATCACAACTAGTATGGATTTAGTTAATCAAATTACTATAAGTAGTGTGCCACATAAATTGTTGTTTGCTAACAATGAATTTTCCGAAAATTATAATGTGTATGATATGCTTTGGTTTGACGAAGATATGGAGTATTTAGAAACTGCAACTACAACTAGAGTACATCGTCAATGGCAGTCAACAAAACAAGTTGTTAGCGTTGTTAAATTTATGATAGACGATAATACAAACGAGGTTATAGGGGCTGTTATATTAGAAGTATTAGTTGAAGATATAATTAATAGTTTAAAAAATTATTATACTATGGCTGATGTTGATATATTTATTGAGCATAAAGGGAACACTGCTTATTCAAATGGGACAACATATTTAACGCCCGAAGGAATATTTACAAGCACGGCACGTCCAAGCTACGAAAGTATTTATGCGAATAAAAATGTAAGTATGGTTCATTATGATATTATAGATACAGGTATAACTTGTATTATGATAGTCGATTTAGATTCATTAGCTAAAAGCCAACACGTAATAAGTCTTAATACGTATATATCAAAATCAACTTTATCATATCTTCTGGGTATTATAATTTTAGTGGTATGTATAATAGGAAGCATATTAATGGCTATAGTGCCAGCAATTATAGGAATAGACAATATAATTCAAGAAATAGATGAGGATTATGAAGGCAAAAATATAGGGATTGACCAAATAAATTTAAAAACCAAATTTGTAGAAGACAAGCTACCAAGCAAATTAGAATATTTGATGTATTATGATGAACTAACGGGGCTAGTAAATAGAAAAATGTTAAGAACTATTTATAGATCGTTTGTCGGTCAAGATGAGCCTTTTGTAGTAGTTTTGCTAGACATCAAAAATTTTAAAAGCATTAATGATACGCTTGGAAATGCTATGGGCGATAGGGTTTTGATAGACATTGCACTAAGACTAAATATGGCTATATTATCAACAAAAAAAGAGGGTATGGTAGTTAGGTGTTCTGGTGATGAGTTTATGATAATGTTACACCATGGCGATATGGACATAGAGGAGTGGTATAATAAAAAAATAGTACCATTATTTTTAGAACCTCTTGTCTATTTGGACACAAAACCAATTTTGGTTGAGTTTAATGCTGCTGCAATAGTTGCACCACAGCATTCAAATTCAGAGGCAGATTTACTAAATAAAATATATATTATGATACGTAGAGCAAAAGTTTTAAATACAACTTCGCTAGTAATGTTTAACAACGATATTTATTCTAAATATGTGGAAAGCGAGCGTATAAAAAACTATTTGAAAATTGCAATAGACTCAGAAGAATTTGTACTAAACTATCAACCTATAGTTGATGGAAACAAAAAAGTTCAAAAAGCAGAAGCTCTTATACGCTGGTTTAGCAAAGATTTAGGGTTTGTTCCACCAGATAAATTTATTAGTATAGCAGAACAAACAGGGCTAATTATAAACTTAGGAAACTGGATAATAGAGAGAGTTGCAAAAGATTTAAGAAGTATGCTTGATACAGGTAGACAAGTTCAAGTATCTATTAATATATCAGCTATACAAATTATGGAGAAAGACTTTGTGGAAACAGTAAAAAAAATATTGGCTAGACATAACATAGAATATAAATATGTGTGTTTTGAAATTACAGAGTCAATATTGTTGCAAGAGATAAACACAGTAAAAGATAATATTAAACAACTTCGTGAGCTGGGGATACAGTTTGCGTTAGATGACTTTGGGACTGGATACTCATCATTTAGTTATTTGAAAGAATATAGTTTAGATATTATTAAAATTGACAAGATGTTCGTAGATAACTTAACAGAAAAAGACTATGCTATAATTAAAGGTATAAAAAACATATCTGATGCTCTTGAAATGCACATGGTAATTGAAGGGGTTGAAACAGCAGAGCAGTTTGACAGGTTAAAGCCTTTTGGACTAATTCAAGGATATTATTTTAGTAGACCTATAGTGTGGGCTGAATTTGAGAAGATGGTAGAATAAAAGGGGGGCTTTTAGGCCTCCCTTTTGTTTTTTTATGTTGTTTTAGGTTGCAAAGCTTTTTCTTTCCAAGCACCTTTTCTATAAAATATAGTTGTCAAAACTGCACCAAGTATCCAACAAGCTAAAAGTGAAATAAATACACTTGCAGGTTGTCCATTTGGAAGTTCAGGTGTTCTTGTGAAATATGCTATACCATAACTTACAGGCACACGAATAATTACTGATATAAAAATTGAAATCCACATAGGAGTTATAGTGTCGCCAGCACCTCGAATAATACCTGACAAACATTGTGTTATTGCCATTGCGATATATCCTGGAGCTATAATTTTCATCATACTCATAGATAGGTCAACAAGTTCTTCGGTATTTGTAAATACTGACATTAAGTTTCGTCCAAACAACAATATTAGCGTTGTAATAGTTGTTGCTACACAAACTGCAAATATAGTACCCTCTTTAGCACCTTGAACAACACGTTCGGGTTTGTTTGCACCTATGTTTTGTCCTGCATATGTGCTCATAGCGCTACCAAATGAGAAGTTTGGCATCATAGCAAATCCATCAACACGCATAATTATTACGTTTGCTGCAATAAACATTTCACCATAACTATTTGTTAGTGATTGTACAACTATCAGGGCAAATGACAATACCATTTGTGTAAATCCTGAGGGCAATCCAAGCCTAAAAATAGTTTTTATATGGTCAAACTGCATTTGTGGTTTTTTTAGATTAAGACTCAATACATCTTTCATGCTAAACAATTTGCGTATACAAAAAAATGCAGAAACATATTGTGCAATTGCTGTAGCAAGTGCAACACCAGCTGCTCCCATGTCAAAATATGCAACAAACACAAGATCTAAAATGATATTAATAACAGTTGCCACTAACAAATAGCGTAATGGCGAAATAGAGTCCCCAAGACCTCTAAGAACCCCCGCCAAAATGTTATAATATGCAAGTCCCCCTATCCCAACAAACAATATCACCAAATAACGATAACATTCATCAATAATAGTTTCGGGCGTATCAATCATAACTAATAATGGACGCACAATAAAAGGGGTTGTAATCATCAAAAAAATAGTGCTTACCCCTGTTAGAAGTATACAGCATTCTATAGCTGCTGATAAATTTTCACGGTCTTTAGCTCCAAAATATTGGGATACCATAATGCTGGCCCCAATAGAGATACCAACAAAAAATACTAACAATAAATTTAATATCGGACCAGCACTACCAACAGCGGCAAGGGCGTTATCACCGCTAAACTGCCCAACAATTATACTATCAACAGTGTTGTATAACTGCTGGGCGATATTCCCTATTAACATCGGTATCATAAATAATATAATTTTGTGTAATGGGCGACCTGTAGTTAGGTCGACTGGTTGTGAAATTTGTTTAAACATTATTTCCCCCTTATATTGCTATTCGATTGTGAAATTAATACCTAAATTTTTCTCATACTCTTTTAATATTTTTTGTTCACCAGACGTTATAATAGAAATTGCTTTGCCAGTATTTGTGCCACGTGCAGTTCTACCAGCTCTGTGCAAATAGTGAGGAGAGTGTGGTGGCAAATCCAAATTGAAAATATGCGTAATTTCTGTTATATCAAGCCCTCTTGCTGAAACGTCAGAAGAAACTAAAATTTTGACTTTACCAGATCTAAATTGAGCAAGCGATGTGCTACGTTCTTGTTTGTTTTGATTGCTGGCTAGTGAGGCAACACTAAAATTGTCATGTTTAAGTTTTTCGGTAATAACGTTAAGTTCATGCGTGTTGTTTATAAAGACAATTGCACGAGTAGGGTTTTCTTTGTTTAGCAAGCTTTTTAAAGTGTCAAACTTTTTACGTTTTTCGGTGATATAAGCAAAATGTGTTATATTTGGATTAACGGGTAATTGTTCACTTGTATTTAAAAATATCGGAGATTTTAGTATTTCATTTGCGTCTTGTTTTAGGGCAGGCGTGCTAGTAGCTGTGCATAAAATAAATTGGGTTTGTTTTTGCAATGACTTTATTATTTGCAACACCTCATCACGACTATCATTTTTAAGCAAATAGTCTGCCTCGTCTATAACAAAATATTTGATTGTGTGAGCAGGAAGTTTTTTTGCTTTAATAAGTTCTAGTGCACGTCCTGTTGAGGCTACGATTATGTGTGGCTTAACTTTTTTTAGGGTTTCTATTTGCTTGTTTATATTTGCACCGCCAATACAGCTTGCCGAAGTTATAGGCAACTCGCTATTTTTAGCCAACAGCTTTACTTGTTCGTTTATTTGAATAACAAGTTCATGTGTTGGTGCAATTATAAGTGATTGACATTGTTTAATAGAAAAGTTTATTTGTTCCATAATAGGTAGCAAAAAAGCAAGTGTTTTGCCACTGCCAGTGCATGACTCTAAAACTACATCTTTGCCTTCAAGAATAGGGGGAATTCCCTCCTTTTGAATTGGTGTAAGTTCAGTAATTCCCTGTAGTTTAAGTCCGTTTTGTAATTGTTCGTTCATCTTATTTCTCCTCTATACTCTTTAACAGTGTATCAACCTCATTGCTTGTTAGTTCTCTCCACTTGCCAAGAGGGATATCTCTAAGAGTTAAGTTTGTTATTCTAACACGTTTTAGTTTAGTAACTTCATAGCCAAGTGCTTGGCACATACGACGAATTTGTCTGTTCAAACCTTGTTGCAATATAATTTTAAATGTATCTTTATTAAGACGTTCAACTTCGCATCGTTTAGTTTTTGTGTGACGCTTTGTAACAGGATTAAAAATTGTTACACCTTTTTGCATAGACTCGATAAATTCAGGGGTAATTGGCTGGTCAACTGTAACCACATATTCTTTATCATGTTTATTTTCTTGTCGCAACAGCTTGTTTACGATGTTTCCGTCATTTGTTAGTAAAATTAATCCCTCAGAGTCTTTGTCAAGTCTACCAACTGGAAAAATACGTTCATTATGTCCGATAAATTCGATAATATTCCCTTTAACTTTAGTTTCAGTTGTGCAAGTTATGCCAGACGGTTTGTTAAGGGCGATATAAACTTTTTGATTTTTAGGCTTAATTATTTTGCCGTCAATTTTTACAGTATCACCTTTTCCAACAGTTTGTCCAATTTCGGCAGGTTTGTTGTTTATAAAAACTTTTTTGTTTTGTATAAGTTTGTCGGCCTCACGTCTTGAGCAAAGACCGCTAGAACTTATATATTGATTTAATCTCATATAATACCTCACTTTTTTTAGTTAACTATATTATATTATCACCAAAATAGTTACATTGTAAATGTAGTAATCAAAATTTCTTTATGTTATAATCATTTAAAATGTAGAAAAGGGGAAAATAATATGTTAATTTACACTGCAGAAGATGATAAAAACATCGGGAACTTGTTAGTTACACACCTACAAAACAATGGTTATACTGTTAAGGGGTTTTCAAATGGACAGGAGTTGTTAGACGAGTTCAAAATTACGCCATGTGACCTAATTATAACAGACATTATGATGCCTGTTATGGGTGGGTATGAGTTGTGTAAACAAATACGCACGATAAGTATGGTGCCAATTATTATGATTTCGGCTAACAATGATGAAATTGATAGAGTATTGGGGCTTGAGCTTGGGGCAGATGACTACATTGGTAAGCCTATAAGTTTTAGAGAGCTTTGTATCAAAGTAAAAAATTTGCTGATGCGTGCAAAGTTTACTGCTGAAAAAGACAATAAAGAGGTCGCTCGTCATAAAGATTTATCTATGGATTTTGACGCACATGTTGTAAAAATTGGCGAAAAAGTGTTGACAGTTACACCTAAAGAGTTTGATTTACTAAAGCTTTTTATAACGCATAAAAATAGGGCGTTTTCTAGGGAACAAATTATTAATAGTGTATGGGAGTATGACTATGATGGTGATGCTAGGCAAGTTGATCACGTGATTAAACGCCTTAGAAAAAAAATGTTGGAGCATAACGCAGAGTGTCAAATACAAACTGTTTGGGGCATAGGCTATAAAATTGGTGGCGAAGATGAAAAATAAAATTTATAAACGGCTAATGATATCAAATTTGATAATTATAAGTTGTGCATTAGTTTGTTTTTTTGTATTTACTATATATTATACAAATAATCAAGCGATTGAAAATTTGGAGATGCAACTACGTAACGAAAATTTAATACATTCGCATCCCATTGAAAGACCAAATCATGATAATGTGCCAAATAATCCACAAAATAATGTGCAAAACAGAATAGGCATGACATCAAATATTATTTATCGACCGATAGATAGCACTATAGAAATACTTTATAGCAACTTTTACTATGAAGATTTCGTTCAAGATGATAGGTTTATAGAACAATTATATGATTTGAGGTTAGGAAAAGCCGAAATATTGCGAATAAACGGGGAAAAATATTATGCTGTTGCAAGCAGATTTATAGAAAATGACCAGTTAGACAATGGTTTTATGATTGTGTCGCTTAGACCGTACAACGAAGTTTCGATTATAACGATGGAAAATATAGTTGTATTTGTGTTGCTTTTAGGGGTGTTGTTATCAACTTCGTTTATGTTGATTAGATGGCAGTCAAGAAAAATAACTATTCCGATTGAAAAGCTGTCCAACGTTGCTAAGCAATATGCAAATAGAGATTTTTCTAGTTCGATAGAAATAAATAGCAATGATGAAATTGAAGAATTGTCTAACAGTATAAAAGAAATGGTAGATAGTTTAATAAACTATGAACGTTCGCAAGTGTCACTATTTAGAACGCTATCGCATGAACTAAAAACACCACTAACAGCTATTAGTGGGTATGCAGAGGGGATAGAAAACGGCTATTATAAAGATATTAGCCAACCGCTAAGTGTTATTCAAGAAGAAAGCACACGTATAAAAGACATACTTGAAGACTTGATTTTTTTGAGTAAAATGAATAGTAAGTCAGAACAATATAACTTTGAAAAAACGGAACTTGTTGAAGTGCTTACTAGTGCGGTGCGTAAAATAGAGTCGATAGCAATACTAAACGATATAGATTTGTACTATGAACCATGCACGCCTATATATATTAAAGTTGATAAAACTAAAATACTCAGAGTGTTTATAAATATTTTGTCTAACGCTCTTAAATATACAACAGATTTTGTGGAAATAAGTATTTGCAAAAATAAAGAAATTGTTGAAATAGTTGTAAGTGATAATGGGCAGGGATTTAATGAACTTGCGTTGCACAATTTGAGAGAAAACAAAACAATTGAGGCTATTGATGGAAATGGGCTGGGGCTTATTATTGTGAAAGAGATAGTTAAGCAACATAGTGGGGCGTTTGAAGTTGGAAATAATGACAATGGTGGGGCATACGTAAAAATTCAAATATAATCTATTTTTATATAGGGCGGCCGTTTTTGGGATATCAGGAGGGCGGCCGTGTTTTGGGATATCAAGAGGGCGTTCCTGTTTAAGAGTTCAGTTTAATAAACAGCCTAGCAGAAGCAAGACATGGTCTCCGGTGATTAATATGGATCTTGTAGTGTAAATTGGTGCAATACACATCCAAGGTACAATAAGTG
>LNZQ01000041.1 GCA_002007315.1 Epulopiscium sp. Nele67-Bin004 | reverse complement strand
TTAGTTAAAATTCTATCCCAAGTTGCAACATTGATGGTAGTTTGCATTTCTTTGCCCACAATAACATCTTTGCTAGATAATAACACATCAGCAGTCGTAGTTTTATTTAATATTAATTTTTGGGTTGTAGAGTAATCATCGGTTATTAAATCTGGTTCTTCTTTGATATAATTTTCGATTGTACTATATTTAGGTAGGGGGTCTATATCTATTACATCGGGTTTAATTCAGTGTTGATGTTTAACGCCCTAAATATCACATTTGCTAAACTACAAGCATTAGAAATTGGGTTGTATTCATAAAGTATACCTCCATAAGTACATTTTATCCTATTTAATAGTAGATTACAAGTTGGTAGTATTTTTTTTCATGTTTTCAGTTTGTTTCATAATCTTATCAAATATTTCCTCATTCCATTCTGGAGGATAGCCATTTTGATATAGTAAGATGGTCAATTCCATATTTAAACTATTTTTGATATCTTCTCGAATGTTCCAATCTGCAAACTTTGATTTATCATCTATCAAATCTTTGATTTTTTTAGCTAGAACTAAACATTTATTATCTTCATATGGGAAGTTGTGTTCATCACGCACTTTTACTAAGATATCATAAAAGGCTTTTTCTTCAATAGTTATACCTAAATCCTTAAAAGAGCCTTCATCTTTTTGTAAATCTCTTAATATTTCTACTATTTGGTCTGAAAGGTCATCTACAAAATTTGATACTACTTTGCTAGTAAACACGAGTGAATCTCTGTTGTTATATTCATCTATAATTTTTTGTAGACGTTTTTCAAAGTCAAGAGCTTTTACTTGATTTATTTTACCATAGCCCTTTATAGTCTGCTTTAATAATTTTAAAAGAGCATTAAATTTAGTTATTGGCAAGTCAATTTTATTAAGCTCCATTAAAAAATTATCACTAAACAAATCTATAGATTTATTTGTATCTACTATGTTCTCTATCCCTGTACAGGTAATAGCGTCTTGCACCATATTTTCAACTATACTATTCATCTTTTCGATATCAGGAGCATTATTTTTAGTTTGCTTATAGATTATAGAGCGTACTACAAAGTATAGCTGTGCTTTAGAAATTTCATCTTCTAACAGCTCACCAGAGGGAGAACAAATTGTATAAGCTTTTTTTAATCTAAGGCATAGCCCCATAAATCTATCTTGGTTATCTTTCGATTGTTGAATATACTCTACAGCTTGATTGATACATAGTAACCTTTGCAATGCGTCTTGAGTGTAAAACAATGCCTTATCAAAATTATTAAATAAGTCCTCGATTAAAGATAAGTGATTTCTAAATATTTCAACAGAAGATTTTATGTTATCAACAGGGCTTTCTTGTACATTGCCATATTGTTTTATAGCTTCTAACATATCATCTTTTATTCCTATATAATCTACAACAAGTCCTTTATCTTTACCATCAAAAACTCTATTTACCCTTGAAATTGTTTGTATTAACGTATGCTTTTTTAATGGCTTATCAATATACATTACACTAAGAGATGGTACATCAAAGCCCGTAATCCACATATCAACTACAATAGCAATTTTAAAATTTGAACTTTGGTTCTTAAATTGGGTGTCTAACATTTTTCTATGCTCTTTTGTGCCACATTTTTGTGCTAATTCTGTAGGGTCGTTTTTATCCTTAGTTGCCACAAGATTAACTTTTGGTAATGCTACAAGTTTGTCTAACTGCTCTTTAGATAATAAACTTTCATCATCAGATTTTTTGGGTATTTCCCACTCTGGTCTAATTGAGTATATTGCTTTTAGTATGTTTAAAGCTATTTTTCTATCAGAACATACAATCATAGCTTTTTGTAATACTTCTGGCTTTTCTTCACACAACTTTTCATAGTGTATAATAATATCTAATGCAAGCATATTAATTCTATCTTTATTTCCTAATATAGCTGTCATTTTTGACATAGCACGTTTACTTGCGTGTATTTGTTCTTCTGTTGTTCCCAAACTTGCACAACTATTATAATATTTTTCAATTTCTTCTGTCTGCTTGTCAGATAATATAACTCTTGCAAGTCTTGGCTCATATGCAATACGTACGGTTATGCCATCATCACTGGCTTCTTTCATTGTGTAACTGTCTACTGCATCACCAAATACAGCTAAAGTATCATCAATTGGAGTGCCTGTAAATCCACAATATGTTGCATTTGGAAAACTGTCACGCAAATATTTAGCAAAGCCGTATTTTTTATCTAGTCCATTGTTTTTATTCTCTACTAATTTTGAGCCTACCCCCGTTTGGGTTCTGTGTGCTTCATCAGATATACAAATTATATTGGTACGCTCTGAAAGTAGCCCTGTAGTTTCAGCAAATTTTTGTATAGTTGTAATATACACGCCACCACTGGGCTTATTTTTTAGTGTTAATCTCAAGTCTTCACGACTATTTATACTACGTATATTTTGTTCCTGTAGAAAATCTGTAGCAGTAACAAATATTTTTGAAGTTTGAGTATCTAAGTCTTCTCTATACAAAATTATAATAATTGTCGGATTATTAAGTATTTCTCTATCTCGTTGCACCAACAGGCGTGTAAGATATAACATAGTATAAGTTTTTCCACAACCTGTTGCACCAAAATATGTACCCCCTTTGCCATCTCCGAAAGGTTGCAAGTGAGATTTAATATTTTCAAACATTTTTAATGCTCCAAAAAATTGTGGGTATCTACATATAATAGTTTCATTCTTTTTGCTATCATCAGGATAAAATATAAAATCTTGTAGCAGTGGTAATATTCTATCTTTGGCAAATGCCCCTTTTATCATTGTTATTAAGGAGCTAATTCCATTTGATACTTTTTCATCTTCATTTGCCTTATTCCACGCATAATAATATGCATATGGTGTAAATATTGTCCCCATTTTGGTATTTGCCCCCTCACTAATAACAGATATAAAACAGTATTTCATCAAACTTTTAATATCCCTGTTATATCTATTATGTACTTGTTCCCATGCATCATATATAGTGACTTGTTCTGATACTGCTGATTTAAACTCACAAATTGCAATGGGTATCCCGTTTATAAATACTAATAAATCTGGTCTACGCAAGCTGTCCCCTTGCACCGAGTATTGGTTTACAACTTTAAAAATATTGTTGTCTGGCTGGTCATAGTCAATATAATCAATGTGTATTGCTAAATCTTGAGTGTTATCAGGTATCAAGCTAAATCCTTTGTTTATGAGGGAAAATGTTTCTCTATTTCCCTCATATAATGGACTGGGTGATATAAATTCTAGTGTATTAATAACTTTTTGCGTTTCGACTTCGCTTAGTGTTGGGTATCTTTTGTTAAGGTATTGTTTTAAATCGTCTATAATCAAAATGTCTTCTGTTTTTCGGCTGATGTCTGTACCATTTGTATGCGTGTATCCTTGTTGCTCAAATAGTTGTATTATGGCTTGTTCTAAGTCTTGTTCTGCGAAATTCATGGTGTGTTCCTCCTTTATTTAAAACTTACTCTGTTATTTCATATATCATCTTACTAACTCTTGAAAACTAGAAAGTCTTTAGATGTTGCCCTTTTTGGTTTATATGATGGATGTTTTTCAAATGTTTTTAGAAGTACTTGTGATGCTAGATTAGCTTTTCCATATTTCTTTTCCATTTCTGGGTCTTTTTCAAGTAATTTAGCTACTTGTAATATTACTTCTATACCCAAGCCAATATTATTGATTGCAGTGATTTCACTTTTTTGGTTATCTTTTATCATACGGTCTACTAGTTTTAAAACTGTTATACCATAAGATAATGGTTCAAATATAGGATTATCTGTATTAGCTTCTATTACGTGAAGGGATATACCCACCCAATCTAGTATATCTGTAAAGGTTAATTTTCTTTTATCACCTGCCTTATTTTTCGGGTCTTGAAGTATATACTCGAAACGTGTATTATATAGGTTGCTAACTATCTTTGAATGACCCATACTATCTTTGTACGCATTTATATAAATTGGCAATTCTCTTAAATATGAATCAAACAAGTATCCATAAGATTGTAATTGTTCAAACTGCGTTTTTGGTATAGTTATTATATCAGAAAATCTAGTGTTATATTGTCGCTGATTAACACTTTCTAAGAAAATCTTCTGACCATATAATGTCTTATAAACTTCTGTTAATGTATTATAAATTATATCTTTCGTACGACCATACTGACTATTTATATAATAAACATCCCAAATCGGAAACTGAGTTGTTTGATAAATGTGATGCCAGTATTTTAATCGTTCTAATAAATTATCTAAATATTCCTCATGTGACATATAAATTCCTCCTATTCTTTCTTTCCCTCTTCCATTGCCCCTTTTATCAACACGGGGCAAACATCTTTTAACTGCTGTTTCAACTTTTCAGCTACTTCTTTTCGCATAATATAAGCGTTGTAGATATTAACAATAGATTGTTGAACGCTAATATCTGGTATTGGTATTTTAACTTCTATTAGTTCCTTAAACGTAAAAGTTTCACGTGCTGAACCCCAAGAGTTATATCTAACATACCTATCAAATTCCTCTCTTTTTAACCACATGAATAAATATTCTGGTAATAAATTTTTATTTGTGCAAAATACTGGATATATACTGGATACAATAAAATCCTTATCATTATTTAAGGCTATTGCAAATTTTTCACCCATTCTAGCAGTATTTACATTAAATGCAAAACTATAAAGTTTAACAATTTTTTAGCTGTTTAATGATATAGATGTTGTATTAGCTTTTGTCGGAATAAATCTTTTATCGATGCTAATTCCTCTAATATCCTTTTCAAAATATAACAACTCTGTATTTTTATCACTATATTCTTCAATATATTCCCCAATACTTTCAGTTGGCATATTCTTTCGTAGTTTCTCAATATATCCGTCACACACTAACTTTAAGTCCTCAACTCCCATTTCATAAGTCTTTTGATTTTGCAACATAGCATTATATATATCCACATATTTTTGCTGTATTTCTAAAGATGGTAACTCAATTTCTATATCACACATATCATTCCATGAAAAAGTTTCCCTTGCTGAACCCCAAGAATTAAATCTTGCATACCTGTCAAATTCAGGACGATTGAAATACATAAATAGATATTCCGAACTTAACATACTAGGTTGGTTTACTATAAATACTATAGATATTGAGGACACTAAATGTACATCTTGGGTGGAATTAAATGCAAGTGACATTTTATTTCCTCGCCTAGAAGTATCGGGCACATATGCAAAACTATTAGGTGGCATTAATTTATACGATAATAAACTAACTCCTTCAAGATCTGCCTTAGTTTGTATCATAGTTTTTTGTGTTGATAATCCAACCACATCTTCAGCTGTATATATATTATCTTTATTTCGTTTATCCAATACTTCAATATACTTCCCTAAATTAGTCAACGGCATAACCAATCCCCCTAAAAGCATCTTCAAGCATACGTTGCGACTCTTTTTCAACTTTCATCAACTCACGCATTTCCCCTTGTATACGACTCATCTCCTTATCAAAGTCAATATCTAAATCATGGTCAATAAATTCAATATATTTACTTGGAGCAAGAGAATAATTTTTATCCCTAATACCATCAAGTTTTACCGACTTGCAAAGCTCTGGTATATCTTGATAATTGCTAGTATTTTCACTTTTCCAATTAGAATAAATAGTTCTTATCTCCTCAATTTGTTCATCTGTTAGAGCTACTTTTTTCTTTTTCTTACCTTTATCAATAGCAATTTCCTCAACATAATTATCCCAACGACGTAAATCCATAAACAAAACTTCATTAACACGGCTACGCAGTTTCTTTTCCTCATTTGCCCCTTTATTCATATTTACAATCCACAATGTAACTGAAATATCCGTTGAATAAAACATATCTCTAGGCAAAACAATAATAGCCTCAATTTTATCATCTTCTAACAATTTTTTCTAATCTCAAGTTCAATTCCATCAGAGTTTAACGCACCATTTGCAAGCAAAAATCCCGCAATCCCTTTATTTACATCAAGCTTGGAAATCATATGAAGTATCCACGCATAGTTTGCATTGGCTACTGGTGGAGTATTTTCAAACCCTTGAAATCTTGGGTCATCTGTTAGTTCATCTTTATCACGCCAATTTTTTAGGTTAAAGGGTGGATTAGCCATAATAAAATCTACCTTTTTATCCTTGTGCAAGTCCTCCAGAAATGTTGAGGCATTTTTTTCGCCCAAATTGTGAGCTATCCCACGTATTGCAAGGTTCATTTTACACAAACGCCAAGTGTTAGGATTTGCCTCTTGCCCTATTATAGAAATATTTTTGCGATTACCGTTATGTCTATCTACAAATTTCAGCGATTGTACAAACATACCCCCAGAACCTGCACAAGGGTCATACACCACGCCTGAATATGGCTCAATTAATTCAGCAATTAGCCTTACAACTGAAGATGGAGTATAGAACTCGCCATCTTCCTTAGTGCCAGAGGCTGCATAAACTTGAAGGAAATATTCATACACTCTACCTATCAAATCTTCTTCTTGAAATCTGGTTTCATCAATTTTATTTACCTCATCAATTAGGCTTTTGATAGTTGCTGTACTTGTTCCTAATGTTGCAAACAAATTTAATGGTAATGTTCCTTTTAGTGATTTATTGGTTTCTTCAATATCTTTCATAGCTGTATCAATGATAATTGCAATATTTTTGGCACTAGCATTTTGTACTATATAACTCCATCTAGCTGTTTCTTGTAAATAGTATACATTTTCTGCATTATAAAATGATGGTTTTTCTATAAAAACTTCAATGTTTCCATACTGTTCTATAAGTTGTTGCCTACGTTTATTAAATTTATCTCCTGCAAATTTTAGAAATACCAATGCAATGACTGCATCTCTATTTTTTTCGGTACTTCCAACGGTTCTTAATGCTACACGACAATTCCAAAGTATTGTTTCTAATGACACTTCAGTATTTTTTTTATTTTCTTTTGCCATAACTTTTCTCGTTTCTTGTTTATAGTGTAATATAAATATATAAAATTTAATTATATATAACTCATAAAATTTTATATATTGTTTTTATAAAATTTCTTTCAGATTTGTTTATAATATTGTATATTCCACTATAAATTTTATCATATTTGCATAGTAACTTCAAGTTATGACGGTAAGTTATTTCTCATGCACATCAGTCCTTGTTTGCTGTTTATTTGGTGGAGAGATTATCTTCTGCAAGTTGACGTGTAACCTTGTTATTTCATCTCTTTCAGCTTTAATATTTTTGTACTCCTCATACTTGATTGCTTTGTTGGTTTGAAGCCCCTCCAGTATTGCTTTAATTTCTTTAGATGATGGCACTGACCCATGTTCTTTTTTATAGGTATTAAGATACTTCTTAGATGTTTCGTGTAACATTACTTGCCCCTCAGCCCCATAGTTTTCTCTAATAAATTTATCTTTGTTACGTGCCTTAGAAAAAGTTACATAGATTTCCTTAGTTCTGCCGTAGATACGTAACTGAGTTTGTAATTCTGTAAGTTGTTTAATCTGATTTTCCATATCTTTAAGCGACGCTAATGTTGTATCAAATTGGGTGTTTACTTCATTATATTTTACTTCAACTTCATCTACATTGTTGAAGCCTTTACTCCTTAGTAGGTTTAAAGTTTCAGCACTAATCTTAGCATTTTGAATACTCCCCCAATAGCTTAATCCTTTACTATTTTGGAACTCATTAAGGCAGGTTTACTTGCTAATCTGCCGCATGCTGTCTGATAAATCGTGCAATTGCTTTAAAGTAGATTGGGCATTAGTAATTGAAACACCACCATTAATACGTTCTTTAATTTTAGCCTCTGCATATTCATCTCCTAAAGTTTTACTCCTAGTAAACCTTTGTGCGTCCTTATGCTTAAATGAAAGGTATGCTCCACTGATTAGAAGAATATTTAAGTTAGCTACTGAGGGCTTGGGAATAGGAAAAATCAAAAATATTTTGACAGAAGAAAGAATACCTAGACCATCAGCCTGTGCGTGTGATAACGGTTCAAACTATCATAGGTACTTTGAAGATAATGAGGAAAACAGATACGTTTGGAGTAACAATTCTGTAAGGGCGATTTTGAGAAACCCTGTATATGCAGGACATATGGCTGGCTACAAAAGACCTAAGTTATCAATGAAGAGTGAAAAAAGGGTTATAGTACCAATTGAAGATTGGGAAATAATAAGAGATACCCATGAAGGCATAGTGAGTGATGAGGAATTTGAATTAGTGCAACGCCTAATGACATCAAGAAGAAAAGGCGTAAAAGGTAGTAATGGCTATGACAACATATTTGCTGGGCTAATAAAATGTGATACTTGTGGGTATGCATTAAGTTCTGGCAAGGCGAATAGACGAAATAGACCCGAGATGATAGACAATATTTTATATACTTGCACCAACTACAAGAACAACGGTACAAAAGCTTGCACTCAACATAAAATAGAGGCTAGGGAACTTCACCAAGTTGTCTTAGAGGACATACGCAAACATTCCAAAATGGCACTATTAGACGTTGATACGCTCCTAGATGATATACTGGACAGTTTTTTACCCCTCGTGCCCTTATTGAAGTTATAACTGAACTTGTGTCTCCTCAAGCAGGTGAATTATGCAATGACCCTGCTTGTGGTACATTTGGATTTATGATTGCTGCTGATAAATA
>LNZQ01000040.1 GCA_002007315.1 Epulopiscium sp. Nele67-Bin004 | reverse complement strand
TTGTAGAAACGTTTTCTATGTTAGATGGTGCAGATTGGTATTATTATCCACAGCCTAGAGAATTTGCGATAGATTATTCTACAAAATTTTATACAGAAAATGGTTTGGTAGAAGATGGGATTAATAGCTTTATGGGATTTGGTGCAGATACTCAAATTTCTGAGGTTCAAACAGTTGTAGCTATGGGTGATAAAGCTATTGCCGTTTCTAATATGCCATATTCAACAAACTCTGTTAAAGGAACAATTTACCAAATTGATGACCAAACTATATATTTAAAAGATATATTCTATTTTAGTGATACGTACAAAAGATGGGTTCAATATGGAACTACAAATGTTGGGATATCAGTTACTTTAAATCCTAATGGATTGGTATTAAAAGAGGGTGGTTTAGCTACTACAAATCAACTAGAAGTAGGTGACTCTCTAACTGCTATGATACACGCAAGTATTCCAGATATTGTTGAAGAAACAGGCTCAGGGAATGATGGTGCGAACACAATTATTAATGCTACAGGATATATTATAACTGTTGATGCTTATTAAAATATGAAAGGAGCAAGACATGAAAAAACTATCAGCTATTATGCTAAGTTTAGTTTTATTAGCCCCAAATTTATACGCTTATGAAGGGGAAATGGGTTATTTTGGTGGGATTACGGCAGGGATAAAATTGCCAACAACTACAGAGCTTATGCAACCAAAGAAAACTACAAACGCAACTTATACTCTTCCATACAAAGAAAATATCTACTTAACAGGAGAACCAATTGAAATTACAGGGACTATAGTAATTAAGCCTGTAACACTTGACCTAGAAAAAACGCCAGTTGGACAATATACAGAAAGTTATATTGTTAAGGGGAATAGTGCTGATGGAAAAAGTTCTATAAACCGTACAATCACACTAAACACAATGTATGCATACGACCCAGTGTTGGAGCAACTTACAAAAACATCAACTATAAATAGATGGTCAGAAAATGTTGTTGCAAATGGAAAAACGTATCAATTAAACCAAGCTCAATCTAGTTTTTCAAAAAGTATTTTGGAAGATACTACACCAGGAGTAATGTATTATAGTGGAGATGTTCATTACGATGCAGTATATAATGATGTTTCGGCAGGAGGGACTGTTAGAAATCAAGTTAGTAGCAGGGTTTATGGATATGACCAACCATTTGCCAAATCAGAAACTCAAATTCGTGACATTTTTATAGATATGAACGATAATCAATATTTTATCCAAGAAACTCCAACTTATACAGTGTATAAAGACATCGAGTATGCTGCGAATGAGCCAAACGCAATATCTTTGGCAGGAAACTACAAAGAGATGATACGTGGAGAAGGTGCATTACAATATAATGTATTAATTGGAAAAGATGATTTATATATTGGAGATGCAATTGGGAGTACGGCAGTTGTTGATACACCAAGGATTGAGCAACTTACAATCCCATCACTTTCTCACCTAGATGGTCACCCAGCACAAAGCGATATTGCAAAAATGTATAGCCTAAAAGTTTTTGATGTTAGCCCAGAGGCGTTTTCTCCAAACCAAGTAGTAACACGTGGAGAATATATCACAATGTTAACTAAACTTATGCAACTAGAACTTCCACCAGCAATCAACCCAGAAGATGATTTATCTTTAATAGTTCCGTTATTTAATGATGTATCTATTTTGAGTGATACATACCCAGTTGCAGTGGCTGCGTATGAGGCAGGGCTAGTAGATGCAGGAGATTTTAGAGGGGACGACTTCTTAACAAGAGAAATGATGTACATTTTAAATATTCGTTTATTAGGTCTTGAGAGAGTTGGACTTACAACAAATAGTATTTATACACCGTTTCTTGATGATAGTTTGATTTCTGATAATGCAAAAAGTAGTTTGTATGCAGCAAGTAAACTGGGGCTAATCCCAATTACAAACGGATATATTTTCCCTCAACAAAATGTAACTTACGCAGATTGTGCAGGGTTTTTGAATATGCTACTTAACTACTTAAGATACGATTTACAAAAAGATTATAACCAATATATTATAATGTAAAATTATAAGCCTAGAGCCAAACGGTTCTGGGCTTTTTGCATGCAAAAATTTTAATTGGGAACAATAAAAACAGTTTAAGTTTAAGGAGGAATTTTTTTGGTGGCAGTACAATTTCATGAAATTACGAAGTTTTTAGAGGAGGCAAGCAACAAGCTTACAACACTTCAAAATATGACGACAACTACTTTTCCCCAAACAGTATCCACACCAATTATAAAAAAGATGGAAGTTTTGGAAGAGTTGATAAATTTGATTTCTAGTTCTCGTATGAATACAAAATTATTGGTATCAAGTTTGAGGCATTCATTGTTGGAGGCAGGAGTGATTTTGGTAAAGATAACCGATGCTCTAAACGTTGATACTGTTGAGTCTTATCAAATTTTGGAGGGGTTAGCCTATATCCAAGTACAGCTTTGTTGTGCAAAGAAAAAAGTTGGGAATGACCTAACTAATAATAAAATAATTATGGATTAAAATATATTGGCTAACTTTTGGGGTTAGCTTTTTTTGCGTCTACAATTTTAGAATAAAAAATATATTATAGGGTATTTTTTGGATATAAATAAAATTATATATTGCACCATCGTAAATTTAATTTTATACAAATAGTTGCAAAATAAATAGGTTGTTTGTGTGATATTTATAAAAAATGATGTGTATAAACTAATTAAAATACAATTAGGTATATAAAAGTAACAAAATTCCACTTGAAAATCTAGTTTAGTTATGGTATGATAATGACAGTAATTAAATCTGAGGAGGACAATATGAAAAAATTTACGAAAAAACTTTTAGTGCCTGTTTGTGCAAGTATGCTTTTGGTTGGCTGTGGAGCAGATGAGCCAGCACCTGTAACCCCTGCAAACGAAACGGTAATTGAAAGTTCAGAGCCACAACTTACATACTGGGAGCAACTAGAAAGAGTTTATGCATGGAATGATATTGATATGAAGTCTACATTAAACATTATGGGGACTAGTATTTATGCCGATACTATAAATTTACCAATAAGTATGGATTTACAATTAGACGCAGACTCTCTAACTGGAAAGATTGATTTGGATTTGGATCTTTCTAAGATGATTTCCTTTTAACTAATATATATCTATTGTTCCATATAGGGGAATTATGTGGAGTGAAATTGTGCTTGAAGATCATTTTCCAATATAATAGGACCTGTTCATGGAATTTAGATAACTTAATGGGAAGTTTAGACAGACAGAAGTCACATCTCAACAAGAAATCAATACCTCCACACACCTCAAAAATTTTAAAAGGAATATGAAACCAAAAGCCATTTATATTCTGTAAAAAATGCTTTAACCATTTTAGTTTTATCATACCGTTCATTACCTCATAGTCAATTACATTTAAACCACCTTCTTCTAATGGTTTAACCGAGTCTCCTTTCCTGAGATAATGATGTTTATTCCTCCAAATAAAGTTGAAGTTTGTTTGGTTTATTGCTTTGATTAAACTATCAGGGATAGCAACTGAGAAAGCAGGATACATTACTCTAGATAAGGATTCAATTTTAGTAATCAATATACGTCCAAATAATGAAAGGTCTCTTTGTAACCAGGACCTAAGAATCAATTCACTTTTCTTTTTACTAGGACCAATATTTAGATCTACTCTAGCTTTATTTTCTTTTGTTATTACTACCCCCAAATATTTCACTTCTTTTTTAACTGGGATCTCATACAGATCTATTATTGAATGGTCATGTATAGCCATAAGTTCGCATTTTTTTAAATTCAGGTGAAGACCAGAAGCTTTAGAGAAAATCTCTATTCTTTTGATAACCAGAGGAATCTGGACAGAGCTCTTGAGAAAAATAGTAGAATCATCTGCGAGTTGAATTATACTCAGGTTCTTTCCTAACACATTCAAGGGCTCAATATCTGGGCTGTTTTTTATAAGAATAGCCAATAACTCTGCCACTAAAATAAATAGTAATGGTGAGCAAGAACAACCTTGTCTTATGCCCCGTTTAACCTCAAATCTTTTCGAAGTTCCCCACGAGAGAGAGACAGAACTGTTTATGTCATTATACAACATGTCAATTATCTTAATAAATTTATGGCCAAAGCCAAAATATTCTAAAGCCTTCAATATAAATGGATGCTCGACTGAGTCGAAGGCTTTATAAAAATCCAGGAAAAGAATAAAACCTTTATCTTCTATCAAAAAATTATAGTCTAATAGATTGATAACCAGTCTAATGTTATTGTGTATCAACCTTTCTTTAATAAATCCGGATTAAGTTTCACTAATTATCTGTTCTATATCTACTTTCAATCGATTTGCAATAATATGTGTAAGTAATTTATAATCAACATTTAGAAGTGTTATAGGTCTCAAGTTTTCAATATACCTTTTATCCTTGCCAGGCTTGGGTAACAAAGTAATTATGCCTTGTTTCATTGTTGACATTAGATTATTACTATCAATACATTCATTTATGGCGTTAAACAACAGTTCCTTTATGTCTTCCCAGAAGAATTTGTAAAAGTTTGAGGTCAACCCATCTTGACCAGGAGCTTTATCTATTGCCATTTGTTTAATGGCTGTATCTAATTCTTTCATAGTTAAATCTGAGTCACATAAATCTTTAAAAGCCAAATTAATTTGAGGAATAAACTTATAAGACAAGCCTGTTTCGAAAAAAACTCACCTTTGAGTCGTTTAATTCACTTTGCCGACTACATTAAGCACCGTTCGGAGCCCCCGTTAAGTCAACAGGCAGGCATCCATGCTCCCGAGACACAGCACGACCGCGCTTTGGGAGTGCACGCGAACAGCTGTGACGTCACGCTGTGAAAAGAGACTTTTCCAGAGCTTTTCTGACCGTTAGAACAGTTTTTGACGGATAAAAAGTCCATGACTTAAAAATATAGAATACAAAGATCAGTAATTAACAGGGGTT
>LNZQ01000039.1 GCA_002007315.1 Epulopiscium sp. Nele67-Bin004 | reverse complement strand
CAGAAGTAATATATGAAGAAGGAAACTATATAGTAACACTACAGCTTGAAGATGATGCAGGAAACTGGAGCGATACGGCTACAACGACAGTTACAATTGAAGGTGGCGAGTCGGCAATGACGGAGCTTGAGGCAGTTCTTAGAGCAGGTCAAATTGGGGCTACAATCGCAAACTTTGGTAGTTACAACTTTAGAGAGTTTAGAGATATAGACACAACTATAGCTAATGGACATGGTATGCTAGTAATAAGTAACTCGCCAGAAGTTGTTGTTGCAGAAGGTATCTTGTATGAAGAAACTCTTGTTGGTGATGGTAGAATGATGATTCATCATATAAATCAAATGGATACGTTTGACCAAAAGAAAATTATGATTATATTTGAAAATACAAGCGACTCACCAGTTGAGGGTAGAATTTCAAATGCAGTTATAAAAGGACCATCAACTGACGTATTATTTGTTGGGCAAACGCTGTTATATGATTCACTTAGTGCAGATACACAAGAAAATATAGTTATTATGCCTGGTGAAAGATTTGTGTATTATGATAGTGGAGATAGAACGTGGGTACAAAATGCCGTAATTTCGGGAATATTTGATTTCAACTTTAAAGGCGAAGTTAAGGCAAGCGTTGTAGCTGTTGGGGTTGATGCAACTGCTGAAGATTTAGATATGTACGTTTATCTTGACCAAGACGTTCACCCAAGGGGTACGTTCCCAGTGTATAACCAACGAATAACAGTTGATATGATTGGTATTAGCCAGCCTGTGAAATTTGTTGTTGGTGAAGGTCTGGAAGAATGGGTTGTTGGATATGATGGAATAACAGGTGAAACTGCATACAACAAAGGAAACTATGGAGTTGAGTATCATATTACAATTAAAGGTGGAAATGAAGATACAGCAGTAATTTTAAATCCACGAGGAACGTCGTTTAAAGGTGCGATACACTGGTCTGACGGTGTGCCGATAAACGTGCCAAGCAGTGGTATGTTCCCAGATTCTAAGCGTTCAACATTCCTTGGAATTGTTAAGGCTGGGGAAACAAGAAGCTTTAAATATATGTTGCCAAATGGTTCATCGGCACCAGTATTATTTGCTTTGATTGAAGAAAGCGATTGGGGCAAAATTGATTTTTAAATAAAATTAAGTTGGGCGACTTTCCGAGTGGGAGTCGCTTTTTTATAGCTTAGCTAATAACAATTTATTTGAATGTATTGATATATATGGACTAATATGTAACAATAACTATGTAGAGAGGGTATAAATATTTGAATAAAGGAGTAAATGATGGAAAATAAATCAAAATTAGTTACAATTTCTGATACACAAGAATCTTTTGTAAATACGAATAAACCACATTTTTTAGATGTCTTTGGTTGCTCGGCAGCAAAAAAATCATTTGAATACTTTGGAAGAGTATTTAAAACATGTAAATAGAATAGATTATCTTAGTAATGTATATCCTTGTGTTAAAGAAGAAAATTTAGAGAAAATTATTACAAATATTTATGAGGACAAAGCAATAGAAAAAATTATATGGAATAGAAAACATATTATAGAATATCAATTAGTTAAAGATAAAAAGGATTGTAAGAAATGTGGCATAAAATATTTTTGTGGGGGAGGCTGCCGAGCAGAAGAACATGATAATAAAATATGTAATTTTAATTGTGAGTATTTTAAATTTGCCTTATGGCTATGGAGTGAACAGCAGTGAAAGATAAAATTTATATTTATCTAGCGATTATTATTAATAACATAGGTGATGTTATATTTGATTTGGCTATCATGTGGAACATAGTTGCACTAACGGGCGATGTAATGAATTCGGCATACATAATGGCAACATCAATTACTTTTAGGGCTATTATTTCGATATTTTCAGGGATAATAGTTGACAAATTTAATAAGAAAAAACTTGTGCAATTATCTATAATAGCGTCAACTATAATTATTTCAGCGTTTATGATATGTTGCAATTTGTATGTAAATTCTATTGTCACGATAGGACTTGTGTTTATTCTGATTAACGACATTTCAAATGAAGTGTTTAGAAAAAGTTGGGTGCTGATGTGTGCTGAAAAGTTTAAAGATAATGAGTATTTAAAATTTCAATCTATACTCACAATTTCTAGTAGAATAACGATTATTTTTGGTAGCATAGTTGTAGGGGTTATGATAGACACTTTATCGTTAAATACAATTTTTCTATTTGACATTGCAACGTATATTTTATGTTTTGTAATTTTTAGCTTAGTAAGTTATCAGCCTATTACAGAGGTGGTTGCAAACAATTCTGTTAAAAATATTTTTGTAAGTGTGATAGATGATATTAGATATTTGTTTGATTATGTGAAGACATCAAAATACATATTGAGTTTTATTGCAATTATGATGACATTGAATTTGATATATGGATACATACCAAATCAATTTCCTTTATATTTGGCAACATATGCAGGCAGTGCGTCATATATGAGCTTGATAAAATCGGCTTTGATGATAGGCGAGATTGTGGGAATGGCTTTGATAGTGAGGTATTCAAGTTTAGTATCACAAACTTTTAAAATTGGAATGATAGGGTCGGCTGTTGTGATGTTTGCTTTGATTTTTGCGTATGAGATAGAGATTTTAGTTTTATTAAGCTTTATGTTATATGGAATTTTTGACTCATTTACACAACCCTTTTTCAATTATACAGTTCAACAAATTGAGCCACAAATAAGAGGGCGTATACTTGGTGGGATAGACAGCCTAATTTTGCTAACACCTGGAGTGGGGATATTGATTATAGGATTTTTGATGCAAATAAATATTATTTTAGGTATTTTGTTTATAACAGCTGTTTTTGTGTTAGGCTATATGTTAATTAGTTTAAATCCACAAATGAATAAAATAACGATATCTAATGAAGTGAAGAGTTAAATAATAAGTTTAGCTCTTCACTTTTTTGCGTGGGTTGGCTATAATATTTATAAAAAGGAGTGATAAATATGTATTTAAACACACAAGAGAGCTATAAAAATTTTGTACACTTAGTAAATAGCGAGGTGTTTATTGATAAATCAATGATAATCAAAATATTAAATAGACGACTTAACACAACAAATAAATTTATTTGTATAACACGTCCCCGTCGTTTTGGAAAGTCTGAAATAACTAATCTAATCGAAAGTTATTATACAAAAGCAATTGATGCAAAACCAATTTTTGATAAGTTATCTATTAGTAAAGAAAATACGTATGATGCCCACTTAAATAAATATAATACTATAAAAATAGATTTTTCTATAAAAAAAGAAATACCTGAAGATTATAGTAGTTATATCAGCAGAATTATTAATGAAATATCAGAGGATTTATGCAATGCATACCAACATATAGATTTTTCAAAGTACGATACTTTATCAAATAAATTTTTGGCTACTGATGATGAATTTATATTTATATTTGATGAATGGGATTTTATATTTAACAAAGGAATATATGTTAGTCATCATGAAGACTTTTTAGACTTTTTGCGTGTTTTATTGAAAGGTCGTTCGTATGTGTCGCTATGTTATATGACGGGGATATTGCCTATAAAAAAACATTCGTCAGGTTCGGCTCTAAATATGTTTGAGGAATATACACTGCTAGATGACGGTGTGTTTGAAGAATTTTTTGGATTTACAGAAGATGAAGTGCATAGTTTATCTAACAAACACAATATGCCCTATGAAGAACTTGAACATTGGTATAATGGTTATAAAATGGAAAGTGGACTAAAAATTTTTAACCCTAGAAGCGTGAACATTGCTATACTCAAGAAAAAGTGTAAAAGTTATTGGGTAAACACTGGAGCTATGAATGAAGTTTTAGAATATTTGGAGATAGATCCAATAGGCGTAAGAGATGATGTTGTTAGAATGGTTGGTCATGAGGAAATAGAAATTGATGATATTGAGGAGTTTAGAGCAGGGCAACAGCCACCACAAACTAAGGAAGAAATTTATTCGGCTATGATAACGTTGGGATTTTTAACATATTCTGAGGGACTGCTAAGCATACCGAATAGGGAATTGATGGGTGAGTTTGAAAAGGCACTGAAAGATAAATGCTTTAGTGGTGAAGTTGATATGTTTAAAGAATCAAGATTGATGTTAAAAGCAACGTTGGCTCGTGATACAGAAACTATGGCAAAAATATTACACAACATTCACAATAGAGAAATATCTTTATATGATTATAACCATGAAAATGGTCTTAGTAGTGTGGTAAGTCTTGCATATTTGTCGGCAAGGAGTAAGTATATTATTAAAAAAGAGGAGCATACAGGCAGAGGGCGTGCTGATTTTATATTTCACCCATTAACATCAAGAGATATACCTATTGTTATAGAGCTGAAGCGTAACAAGGGAACACAAGTTGCTATTGACCAGATACTTCAACAGGAATATGCCTCAACGTTATTTGAGCGATATAAGAGAAATATTTTGATTGTTGGCATAGATTATACGGAAGGTAAAGATCATACATGCCAAGTCATGGAGCTTGAGTATAAATAAAGGAGAAACTTTTATGAATTTTGAAGATAACGGATTACAAGCTTGGGAAGAAAACGCCAAATTTTGGGACGACTATATGGGGGACAACTCCAACGATTTTCACCGAGATTTGGTGCGACCAAGTGTTGAAAAACTGCTTAATGTGAGTAAAGATGATTATGTGCTTGACATTGCTTGTGGCAACGGAAATTTTTCGGAGCGAATGGCACAGCAAGGAGCTAAAGTTGTTGCTTTTGACTATAGCCACAAAATGATAGAACTTGCAACTAAACGCCGAAAAAATGTGCTAGATAAAGTTACATTTAAAGTTTGTGATGCAACAAACTATGACGACATAATAAGTTTAAAAGGGGATAGGCTATTCTCGAAAGCTGTTTCAAACTTGGCAATAATGGACATGTCGGGTATATCATCGCCTTTTAAGGCTGTATATGATATACTTGAAGATGATGGTATATTTGTATTTGCAACGCATCACCCTTGCTTCACCTATGAAAATGGAGATTATTTTACCAGCAAAATAAATAAAGGTGTTGCAATCGAGGGGCAACCAGCATTACAAAATTATTATCATCGTTCTATTAGCGATATTTTTAATTTGGCTTTTAGCACTGGGTTTTGTGTAGATGGATTTTATGAAATACCGTTTCCAGATGAAAAAACGCCAATAATTATGATAGTACGACTAAGAAAAAGATAGTATTTACTAAAGGAGAAGACAATGAACAAAAAATTATTAGTGTTAGGAGCAACTTTGCTATTAACAACAAGTGCTTATGCTAATGAATAAATAGGCGAAACAGAAATAGTTGCTGAATTTCAGCCAGAATATGGCAACGTTTATTTGTATGGAGAACAACATTCAGACCGTTACGATGGCAACACAATTAATTGATAAATATGGTGATATAATATCTGTTGAAGATTTATCACATTTGGCAGTTAAGGTAGAGCCTACCCGAATTGACGAAATAGTGATAAATAATGTGACGTATGATGCATCATATTTTGGTACGGTTGATGTTAGCGAAGTGTTGGTAGGTTTTTCAACAATTGCTACTTATAGAATAGAAGAAGCGTATGACCAAGTGTCAAATATACCACCAAACGGGGACGTTTATCCTATATACAATTATCCTATGGAGGTTAATTTGGGTGAAGTATTTTTGCTAGAAGCTACTATGATTGATGGCTCGGTGGTTGGATTATTTTATCGTGCAGATGGCAATACTTGGGAAAATATTGAGGTTACAACTGGGTTTAGTGTAGAATATCAGTTAAACAAAACAGAATAAATATTAGATTAAGCCCCTAGATGAAGTATCAAGGGGCATATTTGCTCTAAAACTTCAAAATCTCCAAATAACCTAGCTGTTTGTGCCATCATAAATTGTTCCATACACTAATATGTGACCTCATCATATTTAAAATTGCTAACATACCATTGACTTAAACAACTAGTAGTTATACTACCGTCTTTGCTAGGTCTATGCCCCCAAAAATATATATAATTTTAAGCAGGTGCATTAATAATATCTAAAACATTATAGTTATTCTTTAGTTTCATTTTGATGTACTCCTTAAAATTTTTCTTTTATTATATCAACTATAAGCTTTTTTTGTAAATAACCTTTTCTTTTCTACAAAAAAAGGGTAAAATAAGCTATAACAAAATATTAGATAGGAGAGTGAAGAAATGATTTCAAATCAAATTTTACAAAATACGATAGAAGGATTAAAATCAATAACTCGTAGGGATTTTTGTGTGCTAGACGCAGAAGCTAAAGTAATAGCTACAACTGGCGAAAGTATAGTTGGAGAATATGTTGCAGAGGTTGAGTCGTTTATCAATTCGCATGCCGATAGTCAAGAAATGCAAGGTTCACACTACGTAAAAATATTTGATGAGTATCTTGTTGAATATGTTATGGCAGTTCGTGGCAGTGATGATGAGGCATACAAACTAGGCAAGCTTGGAGCGTTTCAAATAAAAAGTTTGCTTGTTGCATACAAAGAGCGATTTGATAAAGACAATTTCATTAAAAATCTACTTCTAGATAACTTGCTACTTGTTGACATTTATAGCAGAGCCAAAAAATTGCACATAGAAAACAACGTTCCTCGTGTGGTGTACTTAGTTGAAAGCTCAAACATAAAAGATACAAATATCTCGGAAGTTCTTAGAAACTTGTTTCCAGACAAAGCCCATGATTTTGTTACAGCAGTTGACGAAAGAAGTATCATTTTAGTAAAAGAACTCTCAGCAAAAGATGAAGATGAACTTGAAATGTTTGCACACACAATTTATGACACACTTAGTGCGGAAACTATGAGTCCAGTTTCTATGTCAGTGGGTACAATTGTAAACGACCTAAAAGACGTTTCAAGTTCATACAAAGAGGCAACTATGGCACTTGAAGTAGGAAAAATATTCAATTGCGATGGTCATATTTCTACTTATTCAAAACTAGGGGTGGGTCGTATTATTTATCAACTTCCGCTACCTCTATGCAAAATGTTTATACAAGAAGTTTTAAAAGGCAAAAAAGTGGATAGCTTTGACGAAGAAACTTTGATGACAGTAAACAAATTTTTTGAAAACAGCTTGAATGTATCAGAAACTTCAAGACAGTTATACATTCACCGTAACACGCTTGTGTATCGTTTGGACAAACTACTAAAAACGACAGGTCTTGACCTACGCAAGTTTGACGATGCTATTATATTTAAAATTACTATCATGGTGAGCCAGTACATGGAGTATATGGAACGACAAAATTTACCAAGATTATAAATTTAGGAGGAGATTTTATTGATAGAATTAACAGGTGTATCTAAAACTTATCCAAATGGGGCGGTGGGTCTACACCCAACTTCGTTGTATATTTCAAAAGGTGAGTTTGTTTTTGTTACAGGAAACAGTGGTTCGGGAAAATCAACACTATTAAAACTTATCTTAAAAGAAGTTGCTCCATCATATGGAAAAATTACTGTTAATAATAAAGATATTACAAAGTTATCCTCTAAAAGAGTACCTCTATATAGGCGAGATGTTGGCGTAGTATTTCAAGATTTTAGATTGCTACCAAACAAATCAGTTTATGATAATATAGCATTTGCAATGCAAGTTGTACAGGCACGCCCAAAAGACATTCACAAGGAAGTGCCTGTAGTTCTTGGGCTGGTGGGGCTGGCAAAAAAAGCACGTTGTTATCCCCATGAGCTTTCGGGGGGTGAGCAACAAAGAACAGCTATCGCCCGAGCAATTGTAAACAACAGCCCAATTTTGGTTGCTGATGAGCCAACGGGAAACCTTGACCCATCAACAGCTTGGGACATCATGAGGCTATTAGAAGACATAAATAAAAGAGGAATAACTGTAATAGTTGCAACACATGAACGAGACATAGTAAACGACTTCAAAAAACGTGTAATTGAAGTTCAAGAGGGTAGAATTATAAAAGATAAGTACAATGGAGGTTATGGCCGTGAAGTTGTATACTATTAGCTATCTATTTAAAGAGGGGCTAAGAGGGTTATGGAAAAACCGTATGATGGCATTTGCCTCAATTGCAACTATTGTATTATCTTTGTTGGTGCTTGGAATTTCCTATTCTATAGCCCAAAATTTTGAATACATTATAAGTCAAGTTGAAGTTCAAATGGGTATAACAGCATATGTTAGCGACGTTTTTTCGGATCAAGAGATTGAGTCGCTCAAACAAACAGTTGAAAATATGGCTAATGTTGTCGAAGTTGAATATATATCAAAAGATGATGCATTACAAATATTAGCACAAGGTGATACAGTATTATATGAAGAATTTAAAGACGATAATCCCCTCCCCGCATCTTTAGAAATAAAAGTGTCAGAAGTTGCACATCAAGCGGATATAGTAGAAAAATTGCTTAGAGTTGAAGGAATTGAAATTGATTATTTTGAGGCAGAAACTGATTTGTTTATTGACTTAAATAATCGTATCCAAATATTTTCGGGAATTTTGATATCACTTCTTGCACTAATAGCACTACTTTTAATTACGAATACTATAAAACTAACTGTGTTTGTAAGAAAAAAAGAAATAGAAATTATGAAATTTATTGGAGCAACCGACTCATTTATAAGAATTCCATTTTTAGTAGAAGGAATAACAATTGGAATAATTGGTGCAATCGTACCAATGTTTATGATATTTAAAGTTTATGAATTTGCTATGCAAGAGTTGTCGGGAGCATTTGATATGATTTTTGGGGGAATTAGTTTAAAATCGGTGGAAGTTATTATGATGGGACTATTGCCTATGTATGTGGGGTTGGCGATAGGTATTAGCGTTGTTGGAAGTGTAATAGCTATCCATAGACATTTGAAAGTTTAGGGTAATGTGTATGAAGAAAAAAATAAAATTTCTCGTAATGTTTATGATATTATCTATATCATTAGTATTGTACGGGGCAGAAATTAAGGAGAAAGAACAAGAACTGGAACAAAATCAAGCCGAAATGGAACAAGCACAAGAAGAACTTGACATAAACTTACAAAATCAAGAAGAAATAAATATTGAGATAGATGAACTTGATTTGCGTATAGTTGAGGTTGAAGAACAAATATTAATTGTTGAACAGCAATTAATTGAGCAGCAAGACAAAATTAACTCAACAGAACTTTTGCTCGAAGAAGCTATAAAAACACGTGATCAATATTATGCTGAAACAAAAGAACGTATGGTCAACATGTATAAAAATAATAACAAAGGCTATATGGAGATAATATTCTCATCAGATAGTTTAACGCAAATGTTAACTAGAGCACGGTATGTAGAAAAAATAATTGAGTATGATACAAATTTGCTTGAGCAATTTGAGGAACATCAAATTTTGGTACAAACTACAAAATATCAACTTAATATTGAATATACGCAAATGCAACAGTTAAGAGAAGAAGAACTTGAAAAGCGTGCAGACTTGGAAGCTATAATGGCGGAAAAGATACAAAGAATTTTAGAGCTTGAAAATGAAGAACGCCAAATTGAAGGGATAATTGATGAACTTCAATCACAAGCAGATGCACTTGAGGCTGAAATCCAAGAATTGATAAGACAAGAAGAACTTAGACAACAACAAGCTACGCAAAGTCAGTCTTCGTCAACATCATCAACTCAATATACAGGTGGGCAATTTATTTGGCCAGTGCCAGGGTGGTATTATATAAGTTCGGAGTATGGACCACGTACAAGTCCGATATTTGGGACGTCTGAGTATCACTCGGGGATAGATATACCAGCATCTTATGGTAGCACGGTTGTTGCAGTAGCTGATGGTAGAGTTATAACTTCGGGTTGGATAAATGGATATGGATATACTGTTATGATTGACCATGGCGGTGGTCTTGTTACGTTGTATGGGCACAATTCATCTTTAAATGTATCATATGGCGACAATGTAATTAAAGGGCAAAAAATAGCAGGTATAGGTAGCACGGGCTATTCTACGGGTAACCACTTGCATTTTGAAGTGCGACTAAATGGTTCTCATACAAGCCCATGGAACTATGTAAGCAAATAATATTTTGGCGGTCAATTGACCGCCTTATTTTATTGTAAAAAATAGTTAAATAAATATTACAATAATATTACATAGAAAAAACAAGGAAAACGCTGGAAACCCCGTAAAATAAAGGGTTGAACTAACACAAAAATAGGAAAAATTTAGATATATATCAAATAATATAGAAGAAATGTTACAAAAAGCTTGCAAAATAATTATAAATATATTATAATAATAAACATCACTCTTAAAAGACGAGTAATAATCTGTTCTGTGCAATTTTTGAGGAGGTAATTATGGGCAGTAATTTAAAATTCGCTTTAGCTGTGGGACTATTTTCCGTTAGTACTGGAAGTATTACAGCATATCACGAAACACCAAGTATGGTTGTGGTAATTGATAATGGAAAGGTAACACAATACGAGTCAATGGGCGTATCGGTTGAACAATTTTTTGAGGACAAGGACATTGTTTTAAGCGATAGAGATGGAGTAACCCCTGAGCTTGATACTAAAGTGGAAGATGGTATGAAGATAGTTATCGAAAGACAAATACCACTAGACATAGAATTTATACTTGATGATGAGGTTATATTTGATATAACAAGAGCGAACACCGTAGAAGAATATTTATTAGAAAAAGATATCATCGTTGATGACAGAATAAAATTAAACTTAAATATATATGATGAGATTGAAGAAGGCTTAGTTATTGAAGTCGACACAATCCAAACAGTTGTTAATACAATCACAGAACAAATAGAATTTAAAACAATAGTAGAACAGATAGATACTCTAGAACTGGGAACAACACTTGTTGCAGTTGAAGGAGTTGAGGGTGTAAGGGAAAAGGTAATTCAAACAGAATATTTAGATGGTGAAGTTGTATCTCAAGTAATAGTTTCAGACGTTATTACGGCTGAACCAATAGACAAAATTATTCATGAAGGTGTTATGGTTCCTGAACCAGAGCCTGAACCAGAGCCAGCATATGTTGCACCAGCAACTACAACTGTATCTGGAGGCACAATTGTGTGCAGTCAAACAGGAGCAACGTATGAAATTGCAAACACATACACAATGGAAGCAACAGCGTATACAAACATACCTAACAGCAGATGGTATGGAATTACGGCTAGTGGATTGCCAACGTTTGTAGGTATGGTTGCTGTAGATAAAAATGTTATTCCACTTGGAACAATATTATATGTTGAAGGTTACGGAATAGCAATAGCAGGAGATACAGGTAGTGCTATTAATGGATATGATATAGATTTATTTATGAATTCTTATAACGAGGCTATCACTTTTGGTAGACGTAATGTAACAGTTCATAAGCTTGCAGATCAATCTTTGGACGTGCAAGCAATACGTTCAGGGCAATAAAATTAGGAAAACTGCTATCGGTGTGACTGATAGTGGTTTTTTTTGGTTAAAATATATATTATAAGGAGATAAACCGAAATGATAGGAACAGCAGAAGGAACTAAACAAATACTAAATAAATATCCATTTGTATTTCAAAAAAAGTTTGGACAAAACTTTTTAATTGACCCGCATGTATTGCAAAAAATAATTGGCTCAGCACAAATTACTGAGGAGGACTGTATCATAGAAATTGGTCCTGGAATTGGAAGTGTAACAGAGCAGTTGCTACAACATGCAGGAAAAGTTATATCTATTGAGATAGACAACCAGTTAATACCGATACTTGAGGAGCAGTTTGGCAGTCAAGAAAATTTTAAGTTAGTGCATGGTGATGTACTTAAAGTAGATTTACATGAACTGATAGAAAAAGAGGCTCAAGGGCGTAAAGTTAAAGTTGTAGCAAATTTACCTTATTATATAACAACTCCAATAATAATGATGCTACTTGAAAATAATCTAAAAATCGATAGTATCGTTGTTATGGTGCAAAAAGAAGTTGCGGTACGTATGGCGGCAGAGCCTGGCAATAAGTTGTATGGTGCGATAACAGCTGCTATGAACTATTATTGTGAAACGTATTTGGTGGCGAATGTGCCTCAAAATTGTTTTATGCCACGCCCAAATGTAGATTCAGCGGTAATTAAGTTGACATTACATGAAAATCCACCTATAAAGGTGCAAAATGAAAAACTACTTTTTGCGATAATAAAAGCAAGTTTTGCACAACGTAGAAAAACATTATTAAATACGTTGTCATCAAATTTAGGGATAAGCAAAGAGGAGCTTAAACAATTGTTAGATAAGGCTGAGATTGATAGCAATGTTAGAGGCGAAACTTTGGGGCTTAAAGAGTTTGCACATCTTGCAGATATAATAGATGCTAACAGATAACAAAGAGAAAACCGACGATATTGTTGTATCATCGGTTTTTTTTGTAGTTTATTTAATCATTTCTTCTATTTGTTCAATAGGTATTTTTAAGGCATCAGAAATTTGTTCAATACTGTAATTGAAATATTCTTGAAAAACTTTGATTTTCCCTTTAATTTCAGCATCTGATAATTCAGTTTGTAAGTGAATGATTTCTTGTTGTTGTTGAGAAATTTTATGTTTATCCTCATTGATAGTTTGTTTGTACCCTGTAATTTCTTCTCTATACCCTGTAATTTCTTGTCTATACCCTGTAATTTCTTGTCTAAAATCTTTAATTTGTTCTGAGAACGTCATATCAATTTCACCTCTGCTTTCTATACTTCCATCAAAAAATACTTTATCAAAATATCTAATCATTTCGCCCATAACTATAACTATTAAATCCATATCTTCTTCTTGTATATGGCTACTAATTTCATTTTGTGCATGTTCCATTAAAGAGCGAGCGTCGCTTAAAAAGTTATCTTTAATTTGAGTTAATTTATCTTTGTCGCCATTTACTTTTAGAAGTTCTTTTCTGTGCTTAAAAATTAGTACGGGCAATAGATTGTATAATTTTTCATCTATAACATTATCAATATTAGTTTGCCACAGTTTTAATTGCTTAACCTCAACTACACCTAAACTTTGATTTTTCCACCAAAACTCATATTTGTTTACCCTATCTTTTTGCGTGTTATTTTCAAGATAAATTACTGATTGTTCAGGAATTGGAATTTTGTATGCCCCGCTTTCAGGGTTAAATTCTTTATTTTGTATGCCATATTCTACACCATATCTTGCAAATCGAATAGCCATTTCATCATGTCGTGTTTGAAATTCGATATGATATGCCATACCTTTAATAATTATTATTAAGTCAGCTTTGAGTAGTTCAAAACCTAATGTTTCACGTATAAAATCAGTTTGTGACAAATGAATATCGGCATCTGTTAGTTCCCCGCTAATATATTGCTCAAGATAATTTGTATCATATAGTTTGTCAATAGTTCCTAAGTACATTCTAGGCGACGCTGTAAATAGACTTTTTAGTATTTCATCAAGTTTGATACTTTCTCTGTGACCAAGTTTTTCAATCTGTTTTTTTGTTATGCCAAATAAATCTTGAAGATATTTATCGTCATCAAACATTTGCTGAAATGTTCTAACTACATTTTTTAAAAGTATTGTATCTGTATTGTTTATAGTTTGATGGAGTTTTTCAATTATTTCTTCATTTTCCATAGTAATCTCCCCCTATTTTCTAACATAATTATATCATTATAAATTACTCAAATTCAACCTAAAAACAAATATTATTCTAGGATTGTCCCCATACTTTTTTGTTCTATCGCAAAAAAACTTTTCATATATATTTAATGTTAAGCAAGTACGAGGGGAGCGAAGCGATATTATGTATTTGAATACTTTTATTAATCTTGAAGAAAATATCAATGGTTATTCTAATGGTAGCAATCAAGTAACAGGGCATGCAACAATAACAATGCCAGGTAGAGTTAAGCTTTATGTAGACAACTTAAAAGATGCAGCAGGTAAAGACTATGTATGTTATCTTATGAGTAAGTCAAAAAACAAATCTGTACGCCTTGGTGAACTAAGCAATCCAAGCCAAAGCAAACAAAATAATTGGAAAATTGACCTAAAAGACGTATGTGGAAAAGGTCTTGACGCAGCTAGTGTTGATGCAGTTGCAATTGTGGTTGAGGGTTCAAGTGCAGGTAATACAGATGTGGTATTAGTAGGCTACACAGGAGATAAATATTTAATTACTCCTTTGATAGAAAAAGCATTACCAAAACTTAAACCACAACCAACACAACCTGTACAACCGCAAGAAAATACTAGAAATAGACCACAATCACCAACAGGGCAAGTTGTTAGACCACAACTGCCGACACCAGAAGTAGCACCAGAGCCATATTTACCGACACCAGAAGTGACACCAGAGCCATATTTACCGACACCAGAAGTAACACCAGAGCCATATTTACCAACGCCAGAAGTGACACCAGAGCCATATTTACCAACGCCAGAAGTGGCACCAGAACCATATTTACCGACACCAGAAGTAGCACCAGAGCCATATTTACCGACACCAGAAGTGGCACCAGAACCATACTTACCGACACCAGAAGTGGCACCAGAGCCATATTTACCAACACCAGAGGTATCACCAAGACCACCTATCAGACCACAATTACCAACACCAGAAGTGGCACCAGAGCCATATTTACCAACACCAGAAGTGGCACCAGAGCCATATTTACCAACACCAGAAGTAACGCCAGAACCATACTTACCAACGCCAGAACTTGACGTTGACATTTATCTACCTACGCCAGAGCTTAACGTACAACCAGGTAGACCACCATATCCATACCACCAAGGTAGACCACCTTATTATCAAGGCGTTGCACCAATTGCACAAACAGCACAAGCGGCTCAACTAGAAGCAGTAAACGAAACAGTTGATCCAAAGATACTTGTTGATGAGATATTATCAGAAATTGATAAAGTTCTTGGTGAAGATGAGGTTTTTGAAGCAATTGAAAAAATCTTAAAAGGCAAAATTTTAGGTGAACCAGAAACTAAGGAAGTAAAAGACGAGGATATCTCTACAGATATACCTGTTCATGCTACGAATTTAAAGCATTTACTTGTAACTCTTATTATGCGTGACAAAGAGCCAAACAACAAAAATCTAATAATGAAACTGTTAGAAGAATTGGCTGATTTGACAGGTATTGATGATGTAATAGAAGCTTTTGAAGACTTGTTTAAAGATAAATTACAAGACAAGAAAAAAGGTGAGGATGTGGGTACAAGAATGCAAGCATTAGTAGCAACGGGTGTACAGCCTAACAATTTCCGTATTGATGGTGAATCTCAAACAGAATATGTAGCAACAATTTTAATTCAAAGTATAATTAGAGATGTTGTTAAAGAAGCTGTTGACGAAGCGATTACTGAAGTTTTAGGAAACTATATACCAACTACACCTGAAATTGAAGCTCCTCCAGAAGTGGAAGATGAAGGTGTAGCACTTGAACCAGAAACATTCCCAACACCAGAGGTTGAACCAGAAGTTGAAGTAGTTCCAGAAGTGGAAGATGATGAGGCGGTACTTGAGCCAGAAACATTCCCAACGCCAGAAGTGGAAGTAGTTCCAGAAGATGATGGCGTGGCACTTGAGCCAGAAACATTCCCAACACCAGAGCTTGACGCAACCCCATCAATAGTTGATAAAGTTATAGATAAATTGGGTAATCTTTTGGGAACTGATGATATATTAGGTGCACTAAAAGACTTAATTACGCCAAAACCAAAACCAGAAGTTGAGGAAGAAGTAATTCCAGAGGTTGAAGATGATAGCGTAGCACTTGAGCCAGAAACATTCCCAACACCAGAACTTGATGCAGAAGTAATTGAGCCAGAAGTGGAAGATGATGGCGTAGCACTTGAGCCAGAAACATTCCCAACGCCAGAGGTTGAACCAGAAAATCCAGTAAGTGGAGTAGTTCAACAAGTTTTGGAAGAAATAAATAAACTTTTTGGTGGCGATAATATTTTTGATGCGATAGATAAATTATTGCAAGATAAATTAGGTAATATTATCCCAGAAGTATCACCAGAGGTTGAAGAAGTAGTAGTTCCAGAAGTTGAGGAAGAAGAAGCACCGTTTGTACCAGAAGGTGAACCAGTGCCAAGACCTTTCCCACAAGAAGAACCAGAGGTTGAAGAAGAAGTAGTTCCAGAAGTTGAGGAAGAAGAAGCGCCGTTTGTGCCAGAAGGTGAGCCAGTGCCAAGACCTTTCCCACAAGAAGAGCCACAACCAGAAACAGGTGATATAATAGGAACGCTTTTATCAGAAATTACAAAGGCATTAGAGGGAACTTCTATTGCACAGTTTCTTGATAATATTTTCCAAAACAACATTTTTGGTGGAAATCAACAAGAAGATACTTACGTAGAAGATGATTATTTAGAAGAAGATTATTTAGATGATGAGTTTGAAGAATTTATTGAAGAACTTGAAAAAGAAATTGTTGAAGAATTAGAAGAAGAAGGAGAATTTGTGCCAGAAGGTGAACCAATTCCAAGACCTTTCCCACAAACTGGAACTCCTGTAACGTTGCCATCGTTTGGCCTAAACGGAACAGAAGACGCCCTAAACTATGATGAGCCAACAACTTTGCCTGCACTATCAGCACTTGAGCAACTAACAACATTTATTCAATATGTTACTTCAAATGCAAATAGTATTGATGTTATTATAACTGAACCAGATATAGAAACTGCTGATAGAACTGATGAAGTATCAGAAAAACCAGCAAAAACAGAAAAAGTTAAAAAACCATCAAAACCAGCAGAAAAGCCAGAAAAAGAAGTAGTTGAAGAAATTGCTGAAACTGTTGAAGAAACAGTTGAAACAACGGCAAAATCTGGATTAAAAAGCTTGGAAGAAGTTATTGGTGGCTTGGTTAAAGCATCAGGAGAATCTCAAAAAGAAAAAATTGAGCAATACCTAAAAAATCTAACTCAAAAACTTAAAGATAAAAATGATAAACCACAAATTGAAGAAGAAGTTATAGGCGACGAAGTTACAACAACTGAGGAAAATGCAACTCCTGATATTGAAACAGAAGTTGAAGCAGGCGTTGAAGACGAATTAGAAAAAAAAATTAAAGCATTAAAGCAAGCTTTTGTTTCAACACTTGCAAATGCAACGAAAGAAAAAGAGCAACAAGAAAAATCAGATTTACCGGTTTTTAGCAGTGCGGATGAACAAGTTGGCGAACTGACTAGACTTAAAGATATTTTTGATAACAATTTGAGAATTGAACCGTTTGGAAAAGGAACATTTGAAATTTCTTGGGTTAAAGTTTCGTTGTCAGAACTTATCTCTATACCACAAGTAAGTTATGACTGGGCAACTCAATCAAGAATTAGTCAATCATATCACAAATATGGTCATCTAATATTGGGTAAAGAAAAAGGCTCAAATAGATACTTTGTTGGTATTCCAGACAATGTAAGCCGATTGCAAAGAAACAACATCAACATAGATAAAGTAATAGAGTTTGTACCACGTGCTGGTAGAAAAAGCCGCACGGGCGAAAGTGGTTACTGGGTTGCACCTCTATAAAAATTGATATAAGTAAAAAAAGTACTGCTCTTAATTTTAAGGGCAGTATTTTTATAAAGTTTTATAAGTTGTATAAAAAATGGGGTGATATGTATGAGATTGATACCGATAGAAAAATTACGTGTGGGGTCTAAACTGGCAGTGGATATTTTAGACGAGCGATTTACAAAATTATTACCAAAAGGACATATACTAACAGAAGTGAATGTGGCTAGGTTAAAAACAACAAATATTGCAACAGTATATATTACTGATGAATATTGTTCAAGTACAGAAGAAACATACACTTCACAAGCACAAAATGTGCTACCAAAAGCAACAAAAATCAAACAAGCAATATACAACACAGCAAATGGTGTAAATACAAGTGAGTCAATTGCGATGGGGCTAAAAACAATTAATGAGATAGTCAATGATATGGATAAACAAAAATACAGTTTAAAAATTGCATATGAGCCTAAAAAAATAGCAGTTGATGATTTTGGGGAGGAAATAGTTTATATTGCTATGATGAGCAGTTTGTTTGCACTAAAAATGGGATTTACAAAACAACAAGCAGCAGTAATATGTTTAGGTACAGTGCTTAGAGATATTGCGGTAATATCTCCAAGATTTAAAGGAACTGTGAGTCCCTATAGCAAATTACACCCTATAAAGGGATATGAGCATATGAAACAAAACTACAATTTTCCAGAAGCAGTGTTACAAATAATACTTCAACACCATGAACTTTATGACGGTAAGGGGTATCCATATGGATTAAAAGGTAAAGAAATATGCGATGGAGCAAGAATTGTTGCAATAATAGAAACATTTTATAAATTGAAAACTAATAGTGTAAACACAAGTGGAAAAACTTTGCAACAAGATGTAACTAGAAATTTGGGGTATCTTGATCCAGACTATATAGAACAGTTTTTAAGACATGTTACTATATTTGGGACAGATTCTTTAGTTATTTTGACCAACGGAGATGTTGCAACTGTTACATATACACCAAGTGACAATCCTTTTAGACCACAAGTTAAGATAATAAAAAGCATAACCTATCCAAAAGGCACAATAATTAATCTACATGAAAGCAAAACTTTAGAGATATTTAAAGTAATTTATTATATTGATTAACATAATTTAACAAAAATAGTTGAAATAAAATTATGCTATGATATAATTAAATATATAATTGGTAAAAAATGGGAGGTAATACATATGAGATTAATACCAATAAACGAAGTACGAGTGGGGTCGGAATTAGCAATAGACATATTAGATGAAAATTTTAGAAAGCTATTGCCAAAAACGCATAAATTGAGTAATATTAATTTGCAACGTTTACGTACAACGAATATAGCATCTGTTTACATAACAGATAAATATTGTACATTAGAGAATAATTATGGACGATATACTAATGAATCGGCAAACATGATTGATAAGATACTCAAAATAAAAAAAGCTATATTTAACTCGGCTATGGGGATAAATACAAATGAGTCAGTTGCACTTGGGTTAAAAACAATACATCAAATAATACAAGAGCTAGATGCGCAAAAAGATAATTTGAAAATTGCGTATGAGCCACAAAAAATTTCTATAGAAGATTTTGGGGAACAAATGGTGTACATTGCGATTATGAGTGGATTGTTTGCTCTAAAACTGGGATTTAATAAGGCAGAAGCAACGGTTATATGTTTAGGTGCAATATTAAAAGATATAGCCGTGATGTCACCTGCATTTAAAGGAACAGTTTCGCACTCTAGCAAATTGCATCCTGTTAAAGGATATCAATATTTGAAAACAAAATATAACTTTCCAGAGTCAGTGTTACAAATTGTACTGCAACATCATGAGCTTTATGATGGAAAGGGGTATCCACGAAACTTAAAAGGGGACGAAATATGTGCAGGAGCAAGAATAATTGCTATTATAGAGATGTTTTATAAGCTTAAAACTACAAACTTAAATCAAGGTGGAAAAGCTTTGCAAGCAGATATTACTAAAGGTTTATCTTATTATGATCCTAATTATTTTGCTGAGTTTAAAAAACATGTTACTATATTTGACCCAGATATGTTGGTACTGCTAACAAATGGTGATATTGCAACGGTGACATCAGCCCATGCCGAAAATCCGTTTAAGCCACAAGTAAAAATAATTAAAAGCATGACATACGGTAGAGGGGTTAACTTAAATCTTAGTGAGGTAGATAATTTAGAAATATATAGGGTTATCTATTATATTGACTAGAAAGAAAAAACTATAATTAACACATCTGAAAGGAAGACACAATGCGTCTTAGAAGAGATCCAAAAGCACCAGATTATTTAGAACAAAATGACAAAGTAATAAAAAATCCAGAAGAATACAAAGGTAAGTGGACAGAATTATTCCAAAATAATAATCCGATACATGTTGAATTTGGGTGTGGTAAAGGCGGATTTATTACACAGCTTGCCACAAAAAATCCAGAGATAAATTATATTGCTGTGGAGAGAGCAGAAACAGTGGTATATAAAGCTTGCAAAAAAGCAGATACAATAGATATGCCAAACAATTTATATTTTTTATATTTCGATGTAGGACAATGTTTGGATATTTTTGCAGATGGCGAAGTTGAGAGAATTTATCTTAATTTTTCTGACCCTTGGCCAAAAAATCGTTATGCAAAAAGACGTTTAACGCACATTGAAAAGTTTATGTAAACTTCCGCAAACTGTCTACCTTGCAAGAATATTTTTATATTTATATTTTTCAGTGCTAGACCTTTGTCTGTTGTTAGGAGGCAGGAAAATGGAGGAAGCCAGGAGAGTATAGGATAGGAGACCAGAAACTTAGCTTTTGAAGACTTGCATTCAGGAGATGAGGAACACGGCGGCCGCAGCAAGCAGGTCCAAAAGAGCGTCAGATCTCAACCCACTTCAGGAAATCCACAGTCCCATACAGCCGATCAGTTGTCTCCTCTGATTATATCCTTCAGTTTCCACACTAGTCACTCGGTTTCTTTTCACTTAGTTATCTTTTTTTCATTGTCTTCAGTACAGTCTTTAATAATGAGATTTTAGTTTCTAATCGTCTCCTCAAGTATCATCTCTCACTCCTCACTCTGATTTTCCATGTGCTCTGAGTCTTTCTGTTGGCCTCCAGCTCACAGGTGAGCCCTGATTTATCCCTTCCCCCTCCTCCTGCTTCTCCTGTTCAGGTGGCAAGAGTTACCCTGTGTTCCTTCTCCTTTCTGCCACAAGGTCTAGCACTGAAACGACGCAATGAAAAATATTCTTGCAAGTTAGTCTGTGGGAGTTTACATAAACTTTTGAGAGAAATTGGTGAAGACAGCCGATCCAAACAGAGCAGCGGTGGGTGCTGGGGCTGACGGCACAGAAGATAGGTAGCTGGGCTGTAGGTAAGGCTCCTGAGTTGAATAGGACAAGATTAGTTTGGACAGGAAATTACAAGTGAGACAACTGCTTCGTAATGTGTGTAGAGGCAAAAGAAACTATCAAGCCAATGGTGCTGGCACTCCCCTGAGCATGTGGAGACATTCAAGCTTCACTCGAAAGCCACAACAGGGCTTTGAGTGAAAAAACAAGCAAACAAACAACAACAACAACAAAATTTCTCTTTTCCTCAGAAGTACTTTATAGTGTCAGTTAGCATCACTGCTAACACCTGCTAGTCGCGGGTCTTACCTGAAGGAATATTGGATATGTGTCTCCAGAGTTAATTTATTCTCTTCCTCATGACCTGGTTTCTTTTAGTCTACCTAAACCACCCTTAATTGTAAAAGACCTCTATATATAATTAGATCTGATTCATTCAATGTATTATCCTTCTAATGACAGAACCAGCCTGGTCACATTTTATGGTGAACAAGAAAACAAAAACCTAAACTGCAAAACTTTTTTCCTAACATTCAGTACGTACACTTATCCTTTTCTTTAACAGTAAAAATAACTATAATTTTAGCTATTAAAAATACTATTCACTGTAATTAAAACATTTTGTAAATGCAGTAAAGAAAATATGAAATACTAAGAATAGTTAATGTAAGCCCTGTTTCTCATTTCAGTGTTAGTGAAAACAGCTGCTGAATGTAAACTAAATGATAAAACATAACCAAGTGAGAAGAATTAAAGTTTAGAGGGAAAAGCTTTTGCTTTAAAAAAAAAAAAAAAGTGTCATTTTAAAAATCCAGGATTTCTTTAATTCAGATTTGAGATTTGATTTTGTGTCTCATCTCTACATCTCTGCAGCAACTGTTAGGCTCAGCCTTAGAGCAGTAGTCCACCAACTCAGCCTTGATGGAGCATTATCTGTGCTCTGCAAGGTGCACTTCACCTTTGCTCATTTTTGATTGGTCAATTTTATCCACAGCAAAACCTGCTGACAATGGAGCAGATTGTGACGGTGGAAGAGACACAGATTAAAGACAAGAAATGTATCCTGCTGCGCATCAAAGGAGGGAAGCAGTTTGTGCTGCAGTGTGAGGTAGGACCACTACGTTGTGTCTGTGTGATTTTTTTTTCTGAATCTCATTGATAAAATAAAGACAAAGAGCTGATAGCTTCATCCCTTTCCGTCTGCAGAGCGACCCAGAGTTCGTGCAGTGGAAGAAAGAGCTGACCGAAGCGTTCACAGAAGCCCAGAAGCTGCTGCGCCGCGCCCCCAAAGTCATCGGGAAAGGCCGGGCCGGAGTGGTGGAGCTCTCCAAACCTCCCCTCACACACCGCAACAGCAATGGCCTGTGAA
>LNZQ01000038.1 GCA_002007315.1 Epulopiscium sp. Nele67-Bin004 | reverse complement strand
ATTGTTATTACTTTTGATAATTCTTTGTAGTCTTCACCTTTTTTGATACCTTCTATATACAGCTTGCTCCAATAAAACACTGTTCGTTTTTCCATATTGTGTTGATCTCTTATTTGGATTTCTATATTCACTACAGTTCCATCTTCAAGTTGTGCCCTTATATCAATTATACCCAACTTATCATCTATTAGTTCCTTTGTTAACTCTTTATGCTCTATTATCGTAATTTTTTTTATTGGTGAACTTAGCGTCTTATATAAAATTGCATTTAAAAACGACATTAGTTCAATCTCTCTGCCTTTTTCCCCAAATATCTTTTTAAATGCAAAGTCATTTAATGGATTTATTTTTCTCATTTGTGCTATCTCCCTAGTTTATCTATTATCTGTTGCACTTGCTCTAGTGGCTGCTTTAACTCTGTCGCTATTTCTTCCGCTGTCATTTTAAGATAATTAAATAGAGTTTTTATCTCTCCCTCTAATCTTCCCTTTATCTCTCCTTCTTTTCTTCCTTTTATCTCTCCTTCTTTTCTTCCTTCTTCTCTCCCCGCTTCTCGTCCTTTTTCCTCTGCACCCCTAAGCAAACTTATACGATCCAATCTTGCTTTCTCTCGCCCCTCATATAACAGCCTTGCTTGTGGGTCACTTGTTATATAGTCTATCGTACTCTCAACGTATGCCATTACTGGTTCCATCTCTATCAACTCCTTTATTTCGTTCTCATCAATGTCTTTTTGCAACAACTTTAGCCATCTTGTTATTGGCAGTTTCTTAAAGTTTTCTCCCACCTGCTCTATAAACTTTGGATACTCAATAAAGTGTATTTCCATCACGTCTGTTAATATAATTTCTGTTTGGGTATCTTCTCTTAGGTGAAACGTTGATAAATAACTAGCCGTACTAAGTAAGTTAAAATCTAATATGTTAATTGTTATTACTTTTGATAATTCTTTGTAGTCTTCACCTTTTTTGATACCTTCTGTATACAGCTTGCTCCAATAAAATACTGTTCGTTTTTCCATATTGTGTTGATCTCTTATTTGGATTTCTATATTTACTACAGTTCCATCTTCAAGTTGTGACCTTATATCAATTATACCCAACTTATCATCTATTAGTTCCTTTGTTAACTCTTTATGCTCTATTATTGTTATTTTTGCTATTGGTGAACTTAGCGTCTTATATAAAATTGCATTTAAAAACGACATTAGTTCAATCTCTCTGCCTTTTTCCCCAAATATCTTTTTAAATGCAAAGTCATTTAATGGATTTATTTTTCTCATTGTATCAGCTCCTTTGCATAAATTATATCATAAATCTATATGCGACTCTAATATTTTTTCATCGACTAATACATCGCACAGTAACGTTTTACCCAATATCTTTCGCACATCTTTTGGAGCTATCCCCCCTGCTGGGCGTTTATAATCTATCATATCAATAGTTATAACCGTTCCTTGTTTCAAATCCATTTTTGCAACAACACTACGTCGCACCCTGTCTCGCATATCCTGCTCAATACCTGTCGGTTTTTTTATCCCATCACCAAGCAACAACTCCGTTTGGCGTATTTGCTTAACATAATTTGCAAAAGCATCTTCTTCCATAGATGCTTTATGATCTGGACCTGACATAGCTCTATCAAGTGTAATATGTTTTTCAATCACTGACCCGCCAAGCGCAACTGCCGATACAGCAGACAAATACCCCTCTGTGTGGTCAGAATATCCAACAGGCACACCCAATTTTGTAAGTTCTTTTATTGCAAGCATATTTACTTGCTCAAGTGGCGTTGGATAATTTGTTGTACAATGTAATACTGTTATATTATCGTTTCCTGCATCTCTAATCACTTTAACAGCGTCCGTAACTTCATCAATATAACTCATACCTGTAGACATAATAATTGGCATACCACACTTTGACACTTCAATCAAAAAAGGGTGATTTGTCACTTCAGTTGAACTCAACTTGATGTATGGCATATCAAGCGTACATACAAACTTTAATGCATCACTTCCAAACGGTGTAGACATAAACTTAATTCCAACAGTATCACAATATGCTTTAAGTTGCTTAAACTGTTCATTTGACAGTTCAAGCCGTTTAAGCATTTCAAATTGACTTTCGCAAGTTGCATCATTTTTTTGTTGATATCCAACTTTTTGTTCAAACTTGTTTACCAAATCTTGTGCCCTAAACGTCTGAAACTTTACAGCATCAGCCCCACACCTTTTCGCCATATCAACTAACTTTTTTGCGGTTTCAAAATCTCCGTTATGATTTACTCCTGCCTCTGCTATAATAAACACGCTCATGTTACCACTCCAATCTTTTCTTCAACAATTTTTCATCTAACTTTATATGTTCAAGCACTTTAACTATGTCGCTACTTGTGTCTCCATATCCATACAAACTTTTTGTGTTTTCCACTTGCTCAGCAAATTTTAAGCTAATAGCAGTTGTTATAGCTCGTTGTATATCTTTACTGTTGTTTCCACACTGAATAATATTATCTGCCATAAGTCGTCCCTCTTGCCTGTTTCCAATATTCACAACTGGCTTTTTCATAAACGGTGCTTCAATCAAAGCACTTGATGAGTTGCCGACCACAGCCATACAATGTCGCATAACATTCAAGTATCTCACAACCCCCAGACTATCAAACAACTTTATGTTTGGGTTATCAGTTGCAAATTGCTGTAATCTTTCTATTATATAAGAACCGCCGTTGTCAGGGTTTGGATACGTTATAACAAATTGGTTGTTAAAGTACTTTAACGCTGTTAGTAGTTCGTCCATCTCATACTTTAAGTTGCCACTTTCAAGCGTTGTTGGGTGATACGTCATCAAAATTGTATCACTATCAAGCGTTATACCCAAACTTTCGTTAAGTTGTTGCACCGTCATCTGTGGTATAGACTTAATATTTTCTATCCCCAACGCCCCAACCGAATGTACTCGCCACGCCTCCTCGCCCATATTTCTAATGTTTTGGGCATATACATCTGCCTCGGCAAAGTGTATATGTGCCATTTTAGTTATAGCATGCCTAATTTGCTCATCATTTGCCCCATAACTGACTTCGCCACCTGCAATATGTGCAAGTGGCTTATTCATCATCGTTGCACATATCGCAACTGTTAGTATTTCGTACCTATCCCCAAGTATAACTATTATATCTGGGTTAAGTTGTTCAATAGTTTGAGCTAGCTGTATCATCTCAAGCCCCATAGATTTTAGTATTGCTGATTTTGACGAACCATCAATTATCATTTCAATCTGGCTTGATATCTCAAATCCATCAGCAGTTATTTCCTTTATAGTGTATCCAAATTTGTGGCTTAGATGACTACCCGTTACAACTAATTGTAAATTTAGGGTTGGTGCACTATCAATTTTTTGAATAACGTTTTTCAGCAGCCCATATTCCGCACGACTACCCGTAACAACCATTATATTTCTCATAAGTATTTCTCCATAATCATTTTAGCTATTTCAAAATCTAGCGGTGTATCAATATCAAGAGAGCGGTATTGAGGCATAACGTATCCCGTTACATTTTGTATGTGCATCGTTTGTGAACGAACAAGAGCAGACGTTTTTACAACATACACCGCCCCATTTAGTTCATACACCTTAGGTAAATCTTGACGCCTAGCAATAGTTGTTGCGTCTAAAAAAGGTACAAGTTTGCCACCGCTAAAAGTTTTCATCCAATATGGACTACTCTCCGTTTCACACACCGAAAAACAAACATCATATTCACAGTCATCTCCAATACATTTTTGTATACACCCCTCTATATCCTCTGTTGACCTCATAGGCGTTGTGCATTGAAGAACACAAATAAAGTCTGGCGTATAGTTTTCATTTCTTTTAAGCCACTCTATGAGATCAAGCACCACATCCGAAGTCCCTGCTGTGTCTGTTGCAAGATATTTGGGTCGCAAAAAAGGCACTTGTGCCCCCGCCAATGTTGATATGTCTGCAATTTCTTGGTCATCAGTTGATACTATTGTGCGTGTTATATGCTTGCAGTTGATGGCACTTTCAATCGTATAGTTGATTAGCGGTTTTCCACCAATCAGCTTTATGTTTTTTCGTGGCACACTTTTGGAACCACCCCTTGCTGGTATAATAGCTAATATTTCCATTGTTATCCCTACCTTACATGTTTTCTAATTTCTCTTTCATCTTTTGCATAAGGTCAATTTCACCCATATCAAGCCATTGACTTGACCTAATCGGAAAAACGCCCACTTTTTTATTTTGTTTAATGTATAAGTCAATCAAATCCGTTATATGAAAAAATGTGTCTTTTGGTATATCCTCAAGCACTTCAGGCTCAAGCACATATACACCCGTATTAATTTGAAAGTTATATTCGGGCTTTTCATGAATTGTTGATATAGTTCCCTCTGATGTTGACTCAATTACACCATATGGTATTGTGTAGTTCGTTATAGATGTTACCATCGTTATTTTATTTTTGTTACGCTTATGTTGGTCAATAATTTTGGCATAGTCCGCATCAACAAGTATGTCACAGTTTGTCACAAAAAAAGTGTCATCTATCTGCCCCGTAAGCATAGACAAACTTCCCGCTGTTCCAAAAAAATCTTGTTCTTCAATATAAGTAAAAGTGTAATCTTGTTCCAAATCGTCCAAATAACTTTTTATCATACCTTTTTTATAGTTAAGGGTCAAAATAAAATCATTGCACCCAAATGCCGAAAATCTTCCAAATATATGTTCAATTATACTTTTTTCACCTATCGGAATTAGCGGCTTTGGCAATATCTGTGTGTATGGGTATAGCCTAGTCCCTTTGCCACCCGCCATAACAACAACTTTATTGTTAAGTGTTGCCTTTTTCATAGCAAAAATATCACTTTTATCTGCAAATACTATTTCAACTATTTCATTTTCTTTTGTTACAATAGGAATTGCATTAATATTATACATTGACATGATTTTATGTGCTATAGACTTTTTATGCTCAAACAAAGTTTTGCAATTTATGTTCATAACGTTTGTTACATCTTCATCAAGTGAACCATTTTTAAGTATCCACCGCCTAATGTCTCCATCGGTAATCGAACCTAATAAAATATTATTATCAGCCACAAACAACGTCTTTTTCGCTGTTACATCAAGTTGTTTTATAGCTTGTTTGATTGTATATTCTTTTGTAATTATTATGTCACTCATATATCTCACCCACTTTTTTTGCCACGTATTTCACATCTTCACCTGTTAAATTTGAACTACACGGAATGTTTATTATAGATTGCTGATATTGCCTAGCTTTTTCAACCTCAAAAGTTTGAAACTGCTTATAAGGTTTCTGATCACAAATTAATCCCCAAATAGGACGAGTTTGTATATTGTTAGCCTCAAGCTGTTTTATTGTATCGCTTATGTTCTGATTTTCAAGTTGCAAACTATAAAACCAATAATTCGGTCGTATGTCGTCCCTAAAACTTTGCAACTTAATTTTTGTATGTTCAAAAAGTTGTTTATACAACTCATAGTTGTTTTGCTTTGTTTTAATAAAAGTTTCTAACTGCTCCAGCTGTGCCAAGCCTATTCCCGCCTGAACATTTGTCATGCGGTAATTGTATCCGATTTCATCATGAGTATAATATAGTTCATCGTCTTTTGCTTGTGTGGACAAATATTTTATATGATCAAGCCCAGACTTACCAACAATCATTCCACCCCCACCAGTTGTAATAATTTTATTTCCATTAAACGAAAAGACACCAAAATCACCTATTGTGCCAGCAAAGATTTTTTTGCCATTGCCAACATAATAAGTGCCCAGTGCCTCTGTTGCATCTTCTATAATAACTAAGTTATATTTTTTTCCTATCAAAACAAGCTTGTTCATGTCTGCCAAGTTCCCAAACACATGCACTACGATTACGGCTTTAATACGCTTGTTCGTAGTTTTGTTGTATAAGTTACCTTGTTTCATCTCACAAGATGTATCTATAAACTTTTGCAACTTGTCCATATCCATACAAAGTGTGTCATCGCAATCCATAAATACAGGGCTTGCCCCCACATATCTTACAGGATTTACAGCAGCAATAAACGTTAGTGCTGGAACGATAACTTCATCAGCAGCAGTTACGCCCGCCTCAAGCAAAACAAGGTGTAGCCCCGCTGTTCCACTTTGGCATGCAACTGCACAACTTGAGCCAACGTACTCCGCCAACTTCTCCTCAAACATATTTATATACATTCCACCAGTTGACACCCACTCTTTTTGTATGGCATCGGTAACATATTTAAGCTCATTGCCTTTTAAGTTCGGAACAGACAACGGTATAAATTTATTCATTTGCATCACCCTTTAAATATTATAAATATCGCTTTTATAATTGTCCAAATTTTCCCTAAACCATTGTATAGTTTCGGTAATACCTTGTTCAAAAGTATATTGCGGTTTCCAATCTGTTAGACTGGTAATTTTTTTGTTGCAACCAAGCAACCTTTCAACTTCGCTTTTGTCTGGACGAATACGCTCATTATCACAAATTATAGTTGCATCTTGATTAATTTGACAAATCAACTCTTTGGCAAGCTGTTCTATACTTACTTCTTTGCCTGTAGCTATATTAATTTCTTCACCAATTGTCTTGTCCGACTTAGCAATTTCAAAAAAGCCCCTAACCGTATCAGCAACATAGTTAAAATCTCTAGTTGGAGACAACGCACCAAGTTTTATTTGGGTTTGTCCCGCCAAAAGTTGTGTTATAATAGTTGGTATAACAGCACGTGCCGACTGTCTAGGTCCATATGTGTTGAACGGTCTAACTATAGTTATTGGCAATCCAAAACTTTTGTAAAACGACTCTGCAAGTCTATCTGCACCTATTTTGGTTGCCGAATATGGGGACTGCCCCTGAAACGGATGCTGTTCATCAATAGGCACATACTTAGCAGTTCCGTATACTTCTGATGTTGATGTAATAAGTATTCTATCAGCATTTTGACTAGCTTGCAAAACGTTTAGTGTTCCTTTTATATTTGTATCAACATAAGAATCTGGTGAGTGATAGCTAAATGGTATAGCTATTAGTGCAGCAAGATGGTATACTTCATTTGCATCGGCTATCGCAGTCCGAACACCATTAGGGTCTCTAATATCACCCGAAAATATTTCTATCTCAGATTTTATGTCGCTTGATATTGTATCAAGCCACCCCCAGCTGTTAAACGAATTATAATATACAAACGCCTTAACTTTTTTGCCTTCTCGCACCAATAACTCCACAAGGTGGCTGCCAATAAATCCATCAGCCCCAGTAACAACCACTCTATCACTCATCAACTATTCCTACTTTCTAATTATTTTGCGTTAAATATTTGTTGCCAGTTTACAACTAGTTCAAGCACTTCATGCTCAATAACATCTGCGATATTTTGTGTATCTTGATTTTCAATACCATCAACAAGATTTCTTAACACAGCGTTTACGCTTGGGAAATCAATTTTATCTGGAAACAAAATACTTATAACGTCAATTACCCAGTTAATCCCTTCAGTTGCATCAACTAGCGATTTGTGTGCTTCACCATTTTGACCGCCTCTATATTTTTCAACTATATAAAGAAGCCCATCGTGCAACTTTGGCAAGTAATCTCTTAAACTCTCTACTGTATCCTTAATTTCTTGCTCAGTAATTTGCTTTTCTTCTTGTTCCAAATTTTCTACATTGTTATTTTCACTCATGTTAGTTCCTCAACTTCCAAATTATTTTTTATTACACTTATAACTTGTTCCGTAGCCGAATTTAGTCCCTCATACATTTTTATATTTGAGTCTGCCATAGCACGGGCATTATCTAAATCGCTTCGGGTAACTTGATCTTTGTTGTCTTGATTAATCATTGTTGGCAAAACAAATTTGGTAAATAAATAATCTATAAACCTCATGATATTTTTATCTTTCATTTGGACATCTAGATTATCTAAAGTTTTTAAAAACTTTTTAACCTTTTTTGGGCTCTTGCTCGGCTTATATGACCTATATTCTTTGCTTAATAATTTTGATGTATCAATTGCTTCATCAATCAAAATTTGTATATCATCAAGTTTTAATAAATATTGATTGAATAAATCATTTACATCTATTTCTTCTTGCAATAATAATGGAGTTTCTACCTCTGGCTTTTTAAAGTCACTATATTGTTGTATCATTTCTTTTAACGGCATTTGAATAGTCCCATGAATTTTTGCCCCACCTTCAGTAGAGTTTATGAACGTGGTTTCTGGTCTATCTTTTATATACGCCTCAATCCAACGCAGACAACTTATAAATGCCCCGTCACTTACAACGGCTTCTCCATAATACCCCTCAACAAGCGAATACCTGCTACTTGTTGAAACATCTATTTGGCTATTTGCCACTCTATCTTCAAATATATTACACGTTTTAGAATATGATTTATCACCATCTAATGCTAGATCTTGCCCGATATAAACTATCGGGTCACACCCCATGTAATATGCAGTTTCTAGACAAAGTGTAGACACAGAACCTGCTGTCATGACTTCTGGCAACTCTATATTTAACAATTCTTTGCACAAATCGTTGCTATCTACAAAATGTACTTTTCCATTATAGTCACCCACGATATGATTACTTCCATGAAAAACAGAAACAAGAGGCACATCAAGTTCTTTGTTAAATGTAGCTTTAATTTTTTCGCTATAATCTAACAAACAAACATAATCTGGCTCTTTACCTATTTGTCTGACAGAATCAATTGTACGTCCTGCACACAAAATAATGCCATTAAAATTTTCAAGCTCTGCCAAATTTTTATCTAGTGATGGTCCAGCAGATACGATTACAGCAGGCACTCCTTTAAATTTATCTTTAGTGCAAGAAAAATCGTAAGAAGTATTTATACGCTTACTGTTATTAATACAGTTTTCCACATAATATTGATCTATTTTTTTTACGGTATTGATGTTTATGATAGCTCGTGTGTGTATTTCATTGATTATTTGCAAAATTTGGTTCAGGTAATTGTCGTATATAAGATGATAATGAGGGTGTGATATAATGACCGCATTAAAAATTCCATATCCAGCAAACACTTGTGCAAATAGATCACGAAATTCCACAAAATCATTACCACTTAAAAAAGTAATGTTATCAAACTTGCTTAGGTTGACCAATTCTTTTTGAGCATTAAGAATCTCTTCCTGAGGTTCGATAACAATTATTTTTACATCTTTACCCAAAGTTTTATAAATTTTTTCTATTCCATAACCAAAGCCAAAACCAAATACAACAAATATCATATTTCTATTATAGTTATCCAAAATAAAATGCTCTGATATTTTTGTACGAGGAGCATATTTACTTAAAATGTATTTAGATTTTCCTTCTTTAATAAGCTTTAGGGCATATTCCCCTGCTATCTTACTTTGTTCTATCTCAAAATCTATTTTGCTACCCTCTATACCTAAACTAGATACTTTATCTTTGCTTGTCATTTATTATCACCTATTTTTAATTACTTCTTGCCATGTATCTCTAAATTCAGTTATGAATCTTTTCGCCTCTGCAATTTTATCTGTATTTTTTTGGATATTTCCATCACGTAAAAGCTCTAAAATATAAGTATATAAAACATCCATTTCTTTAGCAATTTCATATTTATGGTCTAAAGTAATTTTTAACTCGTTTATTATATCTTGTGCTCTTAAATTGTATTTGTGTGCATTTTGCATATCTCTACTTTCTATGCTATCAATAGCTAAGTTGCAAAATTTGATTGCCCCATTATATAACATAAGCGTAAGTTCTTGTGGGCTCGCTGTCATTGCAGAATTTGTTCTATAAGCGTTATAACCTGTATTATTATACATATATCTGTCTCCTTTATTAATAGGTTAAGACTACACTATTATTCACCTTATGTTATAAGAATAGTGTAGCCATATACGTTAAATTTTATTATAAATAGGTAAAAATATTGTTACAACTTACGATGTTGTAGTTGTATCTGCAAAAATACTTGCTTGTGCGTTAAGTCTTTGAATTGCAAGTTCCATCGCAAGGAATTTTGCGTTAAGAATTGCTTCTCTTGCTTCCATTCTTTCAAGAGCTTTATCAACCTCTGCTTCTTGATATGAGATTAAAGCTTCAAGAGTTTTATCATTAAAGATGTTCCATGAGCTACTTGAATCTGAAGACTTAAGTTTATCATAAATTTGTGTGTGTAGTACGTCCCCAAGACCATCACTATCTTCAGTACCTGTAAACAAATCTGTTACAGCGTCAAGATTATTTGTTAGTGCCTCACGAAGTGTATCTTCATCTATATATAATTTTCCGTTTTCAGTGTAGTCACTACTTGTTGTAATCCCAATAGCTGCAAGCGAAATAGTTCCCCCATCTGATGTTTCGTATTGACTCATCATTGTAATACGCATTTCTGAAAGCAGTGTTGTAAGTGTTGAGTCATTTCTTAAAAGTGATTCTTCAACTTTTGCTTCCCATAGCTCAATTTCATCATCAGTCATTGCTGCTTTTTCATCTGATGTTAATGGCATATAGTCACTGTTATATTCTGCGTTAACAAGCGTGTTCAACTCTTCTATTAGTGTATTATATGCATCAACAAATTCAACTATGTTATCATAAATTGCATCAATATTGTAAGATTGATTTATACCTACTGTTCCTACTTCTTTTGCTGAGAATATGATACCATCAAGCTCAAATGTATTTGTATCTGAAGTTACCGTCATACCGTTGTAGGTAGCTATCGCTTGTGTAGATTCATAGACAAGTTCATTACTAGTGTCTATCCCCAAAGCTAGCAGTGCATCATTATATGCTTGTAGCTCTGTTGAAGATAGTGAATCTGGTGGCGATAAATCTATATCCATTCCTGTTGCTGTAATCGAAAGAGCTCCCACTTTTGAATCAAATTTCGCACTGATTCCCATGTCATTTAACTCATTAACTAGATCATCTATTGTCATATCCGCAAGTGAAATTTCTGTACCGTTTATATAGAATGATGCATTTTCATTAATCCCTAAATCAGTTAAAAGTGTAGAAGATGTTATAGTTTTTAAACTATCAGATGTAATAGAAGGATTTTCGGTAAATACGCCTATTGATATTGAATCTTCATCTCCTAAATCAATTCCTATTTTATCTAAATCTCCACTCAATGTTAGGCTTCTTGATGTTGTCGATAAAGTTATTGCACCTGTTGATTCATCAACCTCTGCTATTACATTATTTTTAGAAAATTCTTCTTTCATTTCTGCAATTGTCATATCTGATGTAAGAGTTATATCCGTGCCATTAATATTGATAGTGGCATCCTCATCTATTCCCAGTGTAGCTAGCGTCGAATCATCACTAAGTGCCATAGCCGATGTAGGCACCTGTGCTGGTTCAGCTGTTTGTAAAATTTCAATAAAGTCCCCATCAGACCCACCACTAACTAGGTCGATTACGTTTGAGTTTGTTAAAGTTGTTGTCATTTCAGAAAATGCTTTTTCAAGACGGATTGTACTAACTTGATTTGTATAAAAGTCTGTAACTTGAGCATTTACCTCTTGATACTTTTCAAGTTTTAATTCTAATAATAATTGTTCTTTGTATTCTGTGTCATATTTGTTTTGATAACTAGTTAGCATTGCTTCTACCATTGCAGATGTATCTATACCTGATGCTAACCCTGAAAATGTAATTGATGACATATCTATCATACCTCCTAATTGTTCAAAAAATAAACGTGTATTTTTTCCTACCTTATATATCGTCTACTTATAAAATTTTATAAACAAAACTAGGATATTTTTCTTATTTCTGTAATATTTAGGAACAAAAAAAGTGTTGTATATAATTATATACAACACTTCAAATTTAAGCGGGTGATGGGAATCGAACCCACGTAACCAGCTTGGAAGGCTGGTGTTCTACCATTGAACTACACCCGCAAAATTTATTATTTTCGGCTACATGCCATTTTATTAGGCATGCGGATGAAGGGACTCGAACCCCCACGTCATGGACACTAGATCCTAAGTCTAGCGCGTCTGCCAGTTCCGCCACATCCGCATATAATTGAGCCACCCGGGGTTCGAACCCGGGACCACTTGATTAAAAGTCAAGTGCTCTACCGACTGAGCTAGTGACCCGTATCAGGGCTAGAAGGATTCGAACCTTCGAATGCAGGAATCAAAATCCTGTGCCTTACCGCTTGGCGATAACCCTATAACTAAGTTAAATTTTGAATAAGATAAGGGTGGAAAACGGGAATCGAACCCGCGACCTCCAGGACCACAATCTGGCGCTCTAACCGACTGAGCTATTCCCACCACAAGCGTCCCCACAGGGATTCGAACCCCGGACCCACGCCTTAGAAGGGCGTTGCTCTATCCAGCTGAGCTATGGAGACAGATAGCGGGTGATGGGAATCGAACCCACGTAACCAGCTTGGAAGGCTGGTGTTCTACCATTGAACTACACCCGCTCGGTGTATAACTTGTGTTTACTTGTCTTATGTCGTTTTCCTTAGTCGACAAATAGTATTATATAAAATAATTTCCTAGAAGTCAACACCTTTTTCCAATTTTTTTTTATTTTTTTTGCTAAAGTTTTTTAAATATAGTTTTTAATCTCTTTTTTTATCAGCTGTAACGCTTGTCCTCTATGGCTTATAGCGTTTTTTTGTTCTCTTTCTAAAGTTGCAATTGGCGTTCCATTTTGTAGGCAAAAAATTGGGTCGTAGCCAAATCCATGTGTTCCTTCAGAAGTTTTTCCTATATAACCTTCCATAGTTCCACGTACAACTTTTGTTACATGTCCAACTTTTGCTATAGCGATAGCACAAACAAATCTCGCTGTTCTTTCGCCAGTAGGCACATCGCCTAACCTATCTAAAATTGATTGATTTTTTTCAACTTGCGGAGTATTCTCTCCTAAGTATCTTGCCGAATATATTCCTGGTTCTTTATTTAGATAGTCAACTTCAAGCCCTGAATCATCTGCAAGCACTATATAATCTGTATATTTTGTTAGTTCTTCAGCTTTAATTTTTGCATTTTCTTCAAAAATTTTGCCAGTTTCTTCTATATCAATGTCAATTTTAGCTTCTTTCATTGATAATACTTCGTAGTCTGATAAAATTTGTTTAATTTCTTTAAGCTTTCCTGCATTTTGTGTTGCAAATATAATTTTTGTCATAAGTTTTTACTCCACTCTATAATTTTCTTTGTAATATCTTTCAAACGCCAGACGGGTTATGTTTTGAAAGTCACTTCCCTCTGGAAATATAGTTACTTCTCCAGCAACAGTTATAGAAACTTCCTCAGCGTCTGTATTAGAAAATACAACGTCCATCACAACGCCCCCAATAAAGTTTTCTATTGCCGTTCCTCCACCATAATTTGTCATTTGGGAATCCAAGTCCACTGTCACATAGTCACCTATGTGTTTTACACCTAACACTTTATCTTCCGAAACGCTCCAAGTTGAACCTCTAAAAATTTTAAATTCTTCTTCAAGTGTATCATGAATAAATTGTTCTTCTTCTGTCACTTGATTTACTTGTGTTATAAGTTCTGGAATTTTGCTTGATATCGCTTGTGGTGTTGTGTTTGGGATACTTGGTAAACTGATTAGCCCCATAGTAATAAACATTAGTATAAACTTTGGCATAAACATCCCCCCTCATATTAATTGTATTGCTTTATTATATGTTAGTCAACAATTTTAGTATACAAATAAAAGTAGCCATATTTTAAGTATAGCTACTTTTCATAAATTTATTATTTATTTGGTTAAAACATCGAAATAGTACACTATTGCATCACACAAAATTTGTGCATATTTTTCTGTAAACCAATCTGTTTTTAATAATGCTGCATCTGATGCATTTGATAAAAATGCAGGTTCAAGTAAGATTGGCGTTGCATCACTTGTTTTTAATACAACGTAGTTTTCTTGTTCTTTTGCTCCCCTGTCAAATAAACCTGTTTCATCTACCAACCTTTTAACTATATATTCAGCAAGTTGTTTTCCGCTCGTGTCGTTTGCATCTGGGAAATAATATACTTCAACTCCGTTTGGAACTGATGTTGTAAATGAATTTGCGTGGAAACTCACAAACAAATCTACTCCTATATCATTTGACAAATCCGTTCTTTCTGTCAAATATAAATACTCGTCTGTTTCACGTGTCATATATACTTTAATGTCCGTGTTTGCCTCAACAAGAGCACGAGTTGCAAACGCATGTGTCATAACCAAGTCTTTTTCAACTAACCCGTTTCCAGTTGCTCCTGGGTCTGAACCTCCATGTCCTAAGTCAAACATAACTACTCTATCATATTTTTCTTGAGGTTTAACAAGTTCCACAAACATTCGCTCACCTAGTTGTGACAAGTTATACGTGAAAATTGTATTTTGCGAGATAATTATTTGTGTTGTCGTTCCATTTACAATTTCAATGTCGTTTATATAATCACCACTAACAGAAATATGCCCTGAATTAAATTTGCTTGAGTAATTTCCACCAAGGTCTATAATCAACTCATAGTCACGGTAATTGTCAGTAACCGTAATATTTTGACCTGTCATGTAGTCAAATGCAATAACATTTTGCGTTGCATCATAAACAACACCTGTACCCATCAAGTTTTCTGTATCTAGCTCTTTGTTATCTTCTTCAACTTCAGGTTCTTCTTCTTCAACATATTCATCTTCAGTATAAATCCTAACAATTGTACTATCATATATCGGCTCTATTAGGTAAATATAGCCTCTATCTTGCAACAGGTCAATTTCCACCCTAACTTCATCATCTCTATTGCGTATACTCATTCCAGTGATGTAATTTGTCGACATATTGTCCCAATGTGTATTTTCTGAAACATATCCATCTTCTATATCTATTTCCAAAGTAAAATATCTATAATCAAGGTCTGCATCTGTTTGTATTGGTGACAAACCTTTAAATATAACGTAATCACTAATTGAATCATTTCCTGCAATAATCGCCTCTATGGCAAATCTATCACTTGGTACTCTTTGGTCAACGTCTGCTAAGTACAATTCTTTTGCTCCATCTATACTAGCTAGTATGTAGTCAAGCGTTATTTCAATATCTTCTTCAGGTTCTTTTGTATCATCTTTTATAGGTGGCTCATTGTGTTCTGGTTCAAAAACTTCTGGGCGTTCTGGCTCAAAAACTTCTGGTTCTGGCATTTGGCTTGAAACAGATGTTATTATGTCTATTCGTCTGGTGTCGTTGTTCCAATGTACAGTTAACCCGATTTGTTCTGCAATAAATCTTAACGGAACCATAACTTTATCATTTATTATTTTTACTGGCATCGAAAGTTCAACTTCCTCACCATTTACTTTTGCTATACTGTTGTTTGCCTCAAGAACAACTGTTGTATTGTGATAATACACATAAACTGTCTTTTCAGTGTGCTCCCATACAACGTATGCCCCTAGCGGTGAAAATACTTCATTTACTGGTACAAGTGTTGTATTTTCAAGTTGTATTGGTGGCATTACTGGCGTTTCTATTTGTTCACCGTTATGAAACAGTGTTATTTCATCTAAAGTATATTCATATGTTTTGCCATCATATGTAATCGACATGGCTTGCACACTTATTGGCAACAAGCTCATAGTTGCAACTCCTAAACAGGCAACATACTTTTTAAATTTACTACCCAAAACGTTTCCCCCTCATTAAATTAGTCGTTACTATTATATCAAATAATATCATAACTTGCAAATAAAAGTCCCCTAAAATAATCAAATAGGGGACTTTGTCGGTTATATATCAGTATAAGTTTGATTTAGTGGGTATATTTCTCAAACAACTGCTGCAATTTATCTATCACTGCTTTTTTCTTGTCTGCACGATTACTATTATTTTTGTTGCCAAAACGTGACATTTTGGGCAATATATCATCAATACTGGTTCCTGTTGTTTTAAGCACTCCATCTCTAAATGCATCGGTCACAAAACTTTTCGTTTCATCTGGTTTAAGGTTTTCCTCGTTAATTAAATATTGCAGTTCTTCTTGCTTTTTCTGCTCAACAAATTCATGCCAATTTGTTTCTACATCTACCGTAGTATTAAGTTGATTAACAAATTGGTTGATTAAATCTTTTTTACTTCTTAAACTCATACTTGCATCAATAGATTTATTAATCGTACCAAGTATCGTCTTATCTTCACAATTTGTTTTTTTGTATTTATCAACTAGCATTAAAATATAATCAATATTTACTTTAATTTGCTTAATAAGTTCTATTTCAAATCTGAATCTCCCACATCTGAAGGGGGGTTCTAAAAGTTAATAAAAAACTTTATTTAAGAAGTTTGATAGCTTATGCTACCCTTTTTCTTATTGGCGTATTCAGTTCGCCCCTACTGTATAAACTTGCAAAATCACAAGTTACAACACTACTTTTTATCATTATATTCATCGCTCCATTTAAATCTGCGTTGATTAAATATCCTTTTTTAGTTTTATATAATCCTCGTTTGATACGGCTTCCACTAAATTCATATTGTGTAGTATCTTTTTCATCATATACAGGGATAAAATCGTTATCTAATGCACTCGCTTTACTAGTATAGCTTTCTTCTTGCTTAACTACGTTTATTCCTACAAGTTTGCTTTTATATTCAATATAGCTTAATATTTTTGCATAAGGTATATTTACAAATGTTTGGTTGTTTTTAGGACCAAGGTTAACTTCTTGTTTAAAATTTTCGTTATATCCTATAACAATATTTCCTATATCATTTTGTATACAATATTTGATTACCATATTGACTGCTTTATGCATATAGTCTGTTACTTTGTTATTTCGTTTGGATAAATTGATATATTGAGTTTTCGTATAATGTTTTTTGTTACCTTGGAGGTCTTTAATTCTTTGTAGTTTTGCATTTAGCTTGTTATACCACTGGTTTATTGATTTAATTTTTTTACCGTCTATAATGAAAGATTTTCCATTGTTTGTTACACATGTCA
>LNZQ01000037.1 GCA_002007315.1 Epulopiscium sp. Nele67-Bin004 | reverse complement strand
CTCTGCTCTCACCTGATAGGTCAAGTACCACAGTAAACAGGTCTTTTTTTTTTAAAACCTTAATTTTTGTTTTGTTTTGTTTTGTTTTGTTTTTTGGTGTTAAATTGTGAAATAGTTAAAGTGATCGTACATTAATGTATCAAAACTCTACATGTTTGATGTATTCTTAAACTAATTCCTTTATTGACAAGTCAAGTGTATTTTTAAATTTGGGAGTTTATCTCATTTTAACATTGAATGGAACTTTTTGAGTTTTAATTTAAATGAAATCCATATCATTAGTTATTTCATGTTGGAAGTTCAGGGTCTGAGATCCTCCTCTTTCGGCCTTAAGAGCAGGACCCCAGACTTCATTAGAGTTAGGAGATGCAGATGTGATTATCTTACAGGACACTAACTGTATGGCAGGTAGTGCTGATGCAAAAGCTACAATTATTTTAGACTCTTATCAAAGTGTAATTAAGTTGGTAGATGCAACTCTTGAACAGTTAACAAATAGCTTTATCAAAGTAACGATGACAACAGCAGATGAATCAATAGCAATAGCTATACTTCCACTTATTTCAATTGTAAGTGTTGAATTCCCTTACACAGGGCTATAAAAAATTTTTGGGCGTGGATTAATTTCTACGCCTTTTTGCTTTATAAAAATCCAAGAAAGTAGTATAATAAAAAGTATCTTTAAAAATAGTAAGGAGTAACTAAGTGGACGAAATTATTATATATTGTGATGGTGGCTGTCGAGGAAACCAAAGCAAAAACAATATAGGTGCGTGGGGAGTTGTTTTGATATACAAAAACAATATAAAAGAGCTTAGTGGTTCGGATAAAAACACCACAAATAACAAAATGGAACTTACAGCTACAATCCGTGCATTGCAACAACTAAAAAAACATGACATTCCAGTTAGAGTACATGTTGACAGTGCATATGTGTTAAATGGAATTACTAAGTGGATTTATGGCTGGATAAAAAACGGCTGGAAAGACTCAAAAAAAGCACCAGTCAAAAATAAAGAGTTATGGCAAGAGCTATACGAACTTAAACGTCAATTTAAAGATATACAATTTATAAAAGTAAAGGGGCACAGCGACAACGAAGGAAACAACCGTGCTGACGAACTGTGCAACATTGAAATGGACAAACTAAAATAGACAGAGGAGACACGACATGAAAATGAAAGGTAAAAAACGAACAGGACTAATAGCAGGATTGATTATAGGATATGCACTGCTAGAGCCGTATTGGCACAAAGTAAAAAGATACAAACTTTCACATACACAAATACCAGAAGGTTTTGATGGATACAAAATTGCATTTCTTGCAGATATACATTTTGGACGCACACTAAAGTCTAAAACGTTACGCAAAATGGTAGACAAAGTAAATGATTGGGAGCCAGATTTAGTAATTTTGGGTGGAGATTATGTTATGCACAAAAAACATATTTACCCATGCTTTAAAGAGTTGTCACGTCTAAAAGCAAAACACGGTGTTCATGCAGTTATGGGAAATCATGATGTGGTTGAAAGTTTTGCGGACACAAAAAAAGCAATGCGACTAAGCAACGTAAATTCAATAAACAATGACGCTCTTTGGCTTGAACAAAATGGAGATAGAATTAGACTTGGTGGGGTTGGTGATATGCGTACCCAAACACAAAATATTGAGCCGACTATAAAAGGAACAAAATTTGACGACTATATTATATTAGTGACACACAATCCACGTTATATATATCAACTTAAACCAGAAGACGATATTAATTTAATTTTGGCTGGTCACACACATGGGGGACAATTTTCGTTTATAAAGCACTTATCGCATATTGTACCAAACTTTGTTGATGAGGCTACAGCACTAAGTTATTTAAGTGGTTACAAAGAGAAAAATGGTCGACACGTAATCGTGAGCAATGGTATGGGTACGGCAAGATTTGCAATGCGAATAATGACACGTCCAGAAATGGTGTATATCACCTTAAACAGTACTAAATAGAAAGAAGTGAAACTTATGCTACAAAAAAAGTTTATACAAAAGTTATTAATAGGTACAATTTTGGCTACAACTTTAGTTGGTTGCAACAACGTTGAAGACCAAAATATTGACACCACGAATACAGAAAATAATGAAGTTCAAACAAGCAACACCGAAGAACAAGTTGAGGTGACAACTATTAGGCTTTCTAGTTTTGTAGCACAAGGTTCTAATTTTGGTGATGCATATTTGGAGAGAATTGCAGAATTTGAAGCTCGTTATCCAAATATAGTGGTAGACCATTATTTTGATGACACACTAGAATATTACGTAGATGTTTTGGCGGATTTTGAAACGGGCAATGAACCCCATATAATTTTTACATTGACGGAAGGTTTGGTTGACCAGATATCACCTGAAATGTTTATGACTGTGGAAGATATTCGTAAAGATTATCCGTTTTTTGCAACAAATATTCATAATTCTATTATAAGTCTTGCATCAATTGGCAGAGAACTTGATCAAGTTATACCGATAACTGGTTATTATAAAGGATTGTATTACAACGAGGAAATGTTTGATATATTCGGGCTTGAATATCCAACAACTTGGGACAATTTAATTACAGCAGTAAATGCAATTTCGCAAACAGATATAACGCCAATTGCGATATCATATGACACAAGCTTAGTTTATTGGCTTGAACACCTACTACTTGCGGCAGGTGGAGATGATATATATAAGCAGAGCATGACGGCAGAACGTTTGATGTGGGTTGAGGCGGTAAATAAGTTTCAAGAGCTTTATACATTAAATGCATTTAGCGAAAATATGTCAGAGATGACTATTACAGATGCGATTGAAAGCTTTTATTTGGAACAGTCTGCAATGATTATAGAAGGTAGTTGGCTAAAAAATAATAGCTTACCAAGTTGGGCAGTTCAAACTCAAATACCGTATCTAACAGGGATAAACCATCAATATATAATTGGGTTTGATGCGGGCTTTTTTGTTACAACTAGTGGATTCAATAGTCAAAGCTTTGCGGTTACAGAATTTATAAACTTTATGACTTCGATAGAAACGTTGGATATTTTTTCAACTGCTACACGTGGTGTAAATCCAACTAGATTAAATGTTGAAAATGGAATTGAAGGTATAGTTACACCTATGCTTGGTAAAGACGAAAAAGACTGGCAAGCTATACTAAGTGATTTTGTAATTTGGATGGAAACACCTCCAGTTGAAGAAGAAACTGTATATTTGGAAGAAGAAGTGAATACACCAGAGTGATATCCCCCAAGTTGGGGGTATTTTTATGTTAAATTTGTAATAATTAGGTAACAATTTAACAAAGACTTAATCAAACTATCTTGCTCTAAACAAGCTATATTAATAAAGTTGTGCGAAAGATATTGACAACAACTTTGTAATCTAATATAATAAAATTGTAACAATTACAAAATAAATTCTAAAGAAAATGGTGATAAAACAATGAGTAGTTTAAAAAAGATAGTAACAGGTGCTATTTGTGTAGCAACAGGATTAATGATAAGTATGCCAGTATTTGCAACAGAGGCAGAAGAAAAAATAGCAACAGTTACAGAAACACACTCAACATTTGACGCAGAAGGCGAAACAAGATTTTTTATTAAAGAAGGCGAAGCTGTAACGGTATTACAGGTTTTAGATGATAAATATGAAGTAGAATTAGCAGAGGGTTGGATTGTTCATATCGATGCAAAATTTTTAGCAGTTGAAAAAGAAGAAGAAAAAGTAGAAGCTGCTCCAGTTGTAGCAACTCAATCTTACAATTCTCTAGCAGACCAAATTATTGCATATGGAAAACAATTTATAGGCACACCTCATAGAATGGGTGGAACAAGCCTTACATCAGGAGTTGACTGTTCTGGATTTACATCACAAGTGTTTGCAAACTTCGGAATAAACTTAGGACGTAGTTCAAGAGATCAATACAGCTCAAACGGAGTAAGTGTATCACGTGCAAATTTACAACCAGGTGACTTAGTATTTTACGGATATAGTGGGAGCGTTAGCCACGTTGCTATCTACATAGGGAATGACCAGATACTTCACTCAAGTTCAGGAAATAAAGGTGTTTGTATCGCACCTATAACATCAAGCGGAATGTTACCGATAATAGGATATAAACGAGTATTATAATAAATTTATGTATAAAAAGCCCCTTACTGTTTAAAATAGGTTTAGATTACCTAAAAACATAGTGAGGGGCTGAATTTATGAAATATAAAAATCTTGTAATATTTATCATTGCATTAGTATTAGTAAAAAATATGGTAGGTGCGCAGGAGAAAATATTACCAATTTATTCTGTTGATACAGATGAAAAACTTATATCGCTTACGTTTGATGTGGCGTGGGGCGATGAAGATATGGCAGAGGTGTTACAAATATTAGATGACAATGACGTTAAGGCAACATTTTTCCTTGTAGGTGATTGGGTTGAGGATTATCCAGAGCAAGTGAAAACTATTCATGAAAAAGGTCACGATATCGCAAACCATTCTGACCGTCACCCGCATGTAACAAAACTAACGAAAGACGAAGTTAAAGCTGATATAATGGAAGCACACAAAAAAGTTAAAGACTTGTTAGGGGTTGAAATGGATTTATATAGAGCGCCTTATGGTGAGTATGATAATGAAGTTGTGGAGGCTGCTCATGAGTGTAACTATCATATTATTCAGTGGGACGTTGATTCGCTTGATTGGAAAAATTATGGAAGACAACCGCTTATCGACAAAGTTTTGAAACATAAAAACTTAACTTATGGTTCAATTGTGTTGTTGCACACAGGGACAGACCATACAAAAGACGCATTGGACGAAATTATTAAAGGACTGAAGCAAAAAGAGTATAAAATTGTTCCGACGTCAGAGCTTATTATGCGTGAAAATTATAAATGTGACCACACTGGTCGCCAATACAAAAAGTAAAGGGTGTTGATATTTATGCAATATAGAAGTTTTACAAAAGACGGTAAAAAAGTTTCATTACTTGGATTTGGGTGCATGCGATTTGAGTCAAAAAACGGTAGCATAGACAAAAGAAAAGCGATTGCACAAATGCACTACGCATACAAAAAAGGTGTAAATTATTTTGATACAGCATATTTTTATCATGGGGGGAAAAGTGAAGTTATACTTGGTGAGTTTATCAAACACTATGGAATTAGAGATAAAGTGTTTATCGCAGACAAATTGCCAGCGTATGTTGTAACTAAGGCAGAACAAATTGAAAAATATTTTGATACACAACTTGAACGTTTGCAAACAGATTATATAGACTATTATTTGATGCATATGCTTGATAGCCTTGCCACTTGGGAGAAACTTAAAGAGTTTGGAATTTTGGAGTTTATAGACGAAAAGAGAAAACTTGGGCAAATTAGAAATATTGGATTTTCATTTCATGGTGGACCAGAGGAATTTATTAAAATAGTTGAAAACTATGAGTGGGATTTTTGCCAAATTCAATACAACTATCTTGATGAATATAACCAAGCAGGTAAAGCGGGGCTTAAACGAGCTTATGAACTTGGTATAGGGGTTGCGATTATGGAGCCGCTTAGAGGTGGAAGCCTGGCAGCGAAAGCACCTGACAAAGTTAAAGAAATTTTTGATAGTTATAAAGACAAACATTCGGCTGCGTTTTGGGGACTAAGATGGGTGATGAACCACAAAGAAGTTAGCGTTGTGCTTAGTGGTATGAACAATATTGACCATATCAAAGAAAATATTAAAGTTGCACATCTAACTAAGCCAAACCACATGACCAAAGAAGAAATTGCTATTATTAATAAGGTAAAAAAAGTTTATAAACAGCTTATGAAAGTGCCTTGTACGGGGTGTAACTATTGTATGCCTTGTCCGTTTGGAGTTGATATTCCATATGTGTTTAGTGATTATAATAGCAAATACTTTTTTGGAAAAAGTGCGTTTATCCAGCTTACGTATATGTTGCGTGCGGTGGGATTTGGTATGCCAAAGCCATCAGGGGCTGATTTGTGCCGAGATTGCGGAAAATGTGTTAGACAGTGCCCGCAGCATATTGCGATACCAAAACAGCTTGCCAATGCCCATAGAGAGTTAACTAACCCGATGCTTATGCCTATTTTTAAATTTGTGGCAAAAGTATTTAAGAAAAAAGATAAATAACAACAAAAAGAGGAGCTACGATTTTGTAGCCCCTTTACTTGGGTATGATATATTCAATTTTTTTGATTTCAAATAAAAATTATATAAGTCAAGTTGTCGCCTGAATATTGGGAGCATTTGGGCGTCAACTTCTTGACTGATTTTAATAACCTCCTCAGAAAGCAGGTCATAATTATTATTAGTTAATGAGTGAGAAAGAGTCTGTATTAAACTAACTTGATTATTTTTATTCATATCATTGCCTCTTTTATACATAGCTAATTTTTACAATAGATGTTAAATATTCTATTTACTTACAGTATATGTAAATAGCTATAAAGTGTTACATATTTGATTTAAAATACGGCAATACTATAAAAAAGTAAAATAATTTTCCTGAAAACGTGAAAAAAAGTAAAAAATAGGAATAAATGTTAGTAAGTTGAAATATAGTATATAAAGGCAGGGAAAAACTGTTTAACCACAATTGTAGATAAAAAAGGAGAGATGTAATGATGAACGACCACATTTTAGATAATAATGAGGTACAGGTAATTGGTAAAGCAATTACGGATACGCAGTTCAGTCATAAAGTGTACGGGGAAGGCTTTTATACTTTTGATGTGGAGATTCCTAGACTTAGCGAGTCTTCAGACGTAGTTCCAGTTACTGTATCAGAGCGATTATTAACCCAAGTAGGAGAAATCAAAGGAAAAATTTTCAAAGTTGCGGGACAATTTAGATCATACAATCAGTATGAGGATGGAAAAAATAGATTAATTTTAACTCTTTTTGCTTTAGAAGTTGAAGAAGTAACTGAAAAAGAGTTAACTAGAAACGTAAACTCGTTGCATTTAAAGGGATTTGTATGCAAAAATCCAGTATATAGAACAACACCATTTGGTAGAGAAATTACTGACATCTTGCTGGCAGTAAATAGATCTTATCACAAGTCGGATTACATACCTTGTATCACATGGGGAAGAAATGCTAGATACGCAAATAGCATCAAAACGGGCGATGCTATAGAGGTATGGGGTCGTATCCAAAGCAGAATTTATCAAAAGAAATTGGAATCAGGTGAGGTTATCCAAAAAGTGGCATACGAAGTATCAGTGTCAAAAATGGAAATCAGTCAAGAAAACAATAAAATTCTTGGAGAACTTGAAGAAGATGATTCATATTAATAAAAAAATGGATAGGGGTTTCCTTATCCCTTTTTTTCTTTTATAATATTATAAAAAGTATAAGGGGTGGTATAAAATATGAATACTGGATTAATACAAGTATATTGTGGCGATGGTAAAGGAAAAAGCACGGCTGCGATAGGTCTTGGAATAAGAGCAATTGGAAGTGGTCTAAAAGTTATAATGATACAATTTCTAAAACAAGATACCACTGGAGAAGTCAAAATGTTAAAAACACTTGAGCCAAATTTTAAAGTGTTTCATTTTGAAAAGCAACATGGCTTTGTGTGGACTTTAAGTGATGAGGAAAAAGCAGAGCTTAAAAAAGAAATTTGCATGGCTATGAAATTTGCAAAAAAAGTAATGGATACAGGCGAATGTGACGTTTTAATATTAGATGAGATTTTGGGAGCAGTTGAAACAGGTCTTGTTACTGAAGCTGAACTTTTGGATTTAGTAGAAAATAAAAATGAGCATGTTGAGTTAGTTTTGACGGGGCGTAAACTTCCAGATGAAATAAAAGACATCGCAGACTATGTTAGCAAAATTGAGGGCGTAAAACACCCATATGAAAAAGGTATTGGTGCTAGAAAAGGAATTGAATATTAAAAAGTTATAGGATGGGACA
>LNZQ01000036.1 GCA_002007315.1 Epulopiscium sp. Nele67-Bin004 | reverse complement strand
TATGAAGTTGTTAGGCAACTAAAATATAAGTGCGAAATGTATTTTATAAATTTTGTTGTAGCAGATAGATGGTTTCCATCATCAAAATTATGTAGTAAATGTGGTAATAAAAAAGTAGATTTAAAGCTAAAAGATAGAATTTATAAATGTGAATGTTGTGGATTAGTGATAGACCGTGACTTAAATGCAAGTATAAATTTATCTAACTATTAGTACCTATCGATACTGGGGAAGTTAAGCCTGTGGAGAGTTATATCAAATGTTAGTAGGGGGAAAGTGCTGAGGACAGACTCTATGAAGCAGGAAGATGCAAGACGAAAAACCTAATAGGTATAAGTCGCATCACAGTAGAAATATATAGATTATGTTAGATTTATATATATTTTTCGTATCGGAAAATTGTGTTTGGAGATACACTTGCAACAGTTGGTAAACAAATGAAAGACTTTGATGTAGTGTTAACAAATCCACCATTTGGTACAAAAAAAGGTGGAGAGCGTGCAACTCGTGATGACTTAACGTATATGACATCAAATAAACAGCTAAACTTTTTGCAACATATATATAGAAGTTTACGTGCAACGGGTAATGCTAGAGCGGGTGTTATTTTGCCTGATAACGTGCTTTTTGCTGATGGAGATGGTGCGGCTATTCGTGACGACCTTATGAATAAATGTAATTTACACACAATTTTAAGGTTGCCAACTGGAATTTTCTATGCTCAAGGTGTTAAGACGAATGTATTATTTTTCACTAGAGGTAAGACAGAAAAAGATAATACCAAAGAAGTTTGGGTTTATGATATGCGTACAAATATGCCAAACTTCGGAAAGACTAATCCTTTAAAAGCTGAACATTTTGACGGCTTTGTTGCAGCATATATGGCTGAGGATAGAAGCAAAGTTGAAGATGAACGCTTTTCAGTGTTTAGTCGTGAGCAGATTAAAGAAAAAAATGATAGTTTAGACATTGGTCTTATTCGTGATGATAGCGTTGTAGATTATGATGATTTACAAGACCCTGTTGAAAGTGGAGAGGAAATTGTGGCACAACTTGAAGAAGCAGTGGATCTTGTGATGAGTGTTGTTAATGAACTTAAAAGGTTGAGTGGTGAGGATTAATGGCGAAAGCTAAAAAGGCTAAGTTGTCACTAGATGAGCTGGTTGAGCAGGCGTTAGTGGCAGAAGATGAGAAGCCATATGATGTGCCTGACAATTGGGTTTGGTGTAGATTGAGCGAATTAGTTACAATAAAAGGTGGAAAGAGACTACCTAAAGACCATGTATTAATAGATGAGAAAACTAAATATCCGTATATTAGAGTAACAGATTTTGGCGACAATACTATTAATATTGAAAATATCAAATATTTAGAAGAAGAAACACAGATGTTGATAAAAAATTATACAGTATCAAATAAAGATGTTTATATATCAATAGCAGGAACTATTGGAAAAGTTGGAATTATTCCGATAGAACTTGAGGGAGCAAACTTAACAGAAAATGCAGCTAAAATTACGCCGAGTAGGGGAATTGATAAAAAATATTTACTATATTTGTTACAGTCTTATTATTTAGAGTATCAAATAGATCAATCCACCTTATCTAGCACTCAACCTAAATTAGCTTTATTTCGTATAGGGGAATTTAAAATTCCATTATCTCTTATTAAGGAACAAAAGCGTATAGCTAGTACAATTGATTCAATGTTTAGACAACTTGACAAAGCGAGAGAGCTTGTGCAAACTGCATTGGAGTCGTTTGAAAATAGAAAGCTTGCGATTTTGCATAAGGCGTTTACAGGAGAACTTACTGCTAAATGGCGTGAGGAGAATGGGGTTAGTTTTGATAGTTGGGAAGAGAAAAAGTTAGGAGAGTATATCTCTACTAAATATGGCTATACAGAAAGTGCAAGTAAAGAAGAAGTTGGTCCAAAATTTGTAAGAATTACAGATATACAAGATGGAAATGTTGATTGGAGTAAAGTGCCATACTGTACTATTAGCAATGAAGAATTCCAGAAATATGGGCTAAAGATAAATGATATTTTGGTGGCAAGGACAGGAGCAACGACTGGAAAAAGTTATATTGTTGAACAAGATGTGAAAGCTGTATTTGCTTCATATCTAATTAGAGTTAATATACTACCTAACAAAAAGCTACTACCTAAATATTTATGGAGTTATATGCAATCAATTTTATATTGGAATCAAATAATTGATATAAAACAAGGTATAGCACAGCCAGGAGTAAATGCTAATAAGTTAAAAGAATTAGATATTAATATCCCAACTCTTGCTGAACAAATCGAAATAGTTCACATACTTGATAACCTGTTAACTAACGAACAACAAGCACAACAGTTATGCAACTTACTTGAAAAAATTGACCTAATGAAAAAATCAATTTTGGCACGGGCATTTAGGGGAGAACTTGGCACAAATAATCCCGATGACGAAAATGCAATCGAACTACTGAAAGAGGTTTTAGCCGATAAGCTATAAACAAAAAAAGCAACTACAGGGTAACGTGTGGTTGCTTTTTTTATAAATGAATATAAAAAATATATTGACAAAAGTGATTATTTCACATAGTATATTATAATAGATTAAATTAATTCAAGTAAGTACAAAAATTTGCATATTAAAAGTGAAAAAAACGTATAAATTGAATTTGATTTAATGATTAGGAGGAACGATTATGATAATTAGATTTAGTATTAGCAATTTTTTATCCTTTGGCTGTGAAGATGACTATGAAAATGGATCACAAGAATTTTCTATGATAAGTGGGAATGTACGTACTAAAAAGAATCATTTATATATAGACGAAAATTTGAAGTTACTAAAACTAGCATCTATATACGGTGCAAATGCATCGGGTAAATCTAACTTAGTAAAAGCTATGAGTTTTTTTAAACAATGCTTGATACAAGGATTACCAATAGGCACTGAAAATAAATTTTGTAAACTAAAAGAAACGAACAAAGGTCAGCCAAGTTATTTTGAAATGGAGTTTATATTAGAAGAAAAATATTATGCTTACGGATTTGAAGTTATTTTAAGTGAAAGAAAATTTATTAGTGAGTGGCTAATTGAATTAGATAAAGATAATAACAATAAAGTTATATTTAGTAGAGATATAAAAAAATCGGGATATAAGCTAGGAATCGATTTTGAAAATTCAAGTGTTAAAAATAAGTTAGAAGTATACATTGATGATATTAAAAATGATAACACAGTGTTATTTTTAAACGTTATGAACCAAAATAAAAAAAACTTATATCAAGAGTCAGATAATGTGAAAATTTTTAGAAATGTATTCGATTGGTTTGAGGATAAACTAAATATTTATTATCCAAACCAGCCAGTTTCTAACTATTCATATTTGGTTAATCCAAATACAATAGAAAAGGCGAGTAAAATGTTATCAGCTTTTGGTACGGATATTTCGGAGCTAAAAATTATTGACGTAGAATTTGAGGAAGTATTAGGTCAAGTTCCTAAGGAACTAAAAAATATAGTAGCGATTGATATGATACGTAGTATAGAAAAAGCTGGACATATTAAGAAAATGGGTATGATTATACGTAGCAATAAAGAAATTTTTATTATAGATATCAACAAAAATAGTGAGATTGAATGTAAAAAAGTAATGTTTAAACATCAATCAACGATAGCAGATTTTAATCTTGAAGAAGAGTCAGACGGGACGATAAGAATATTAGATTTGTTAGAAATTTTACTAGGTGGAGAAGGCAAAACCTATATAGTAGATGAGCTGGATAGATGTCTGCACCCTTGCTTAACGTATAAATTTATAGAAACTTTTATAGAACTAGCAAAAAAAGAAAATATACAAATAATCGTAACAACTCATGAATCTAGATTAATGGATTTAGAATTGTTACGACGAGATGAAATATGGTTTGTTAATAAGGAAGACGGCATATCAAACATATATTCTTTGGAAGAGTATAATGAACGATTTGATAGAAAAGTTGATAAAGCATATTTAGAAGGGCGATATAAGGGAATTCCTGTATTTGATGAAGTTTTTCCAGTCTAAGGGGGGATATGTTGAGACGAGAAACAAAATTTGTTTACTTGAAAATTTAGATGTTGCCATTAAAAATTCTCGAAATTTTAGTACTGATATAGATGAATTAGAAAGTAATTTGGGGACTAATTTAGCAGAGTTGATTAATGAATTGAGAAGCAATAATTTAGGTGGTGAAAATAATGGCGAAAGCTAAAAAGGCTAAGTTGTCGCTAGATGAGCTGGTTGAGCAGGCGTTAGTGGCAGAAGATGAGAAGCCATATGATGTGCCAAGTAATTGGGTTTGGTGCAGAATTAAAGATATAGGTGATGTTATAACGGGAACTACACCTAGTAAGAAAAATAGTGAATATTATGGTGAGGACTATCCATTTTTTAAACCTACAGATTTGGAACAAGGCTATAACGTTATAGAAGCAAGAGAGTTTTTGTCACAAGCAGGTATAGATAAAGGAAGATTTATACCTAAAAATAGCACTTTGGTTGCCTGTATAGGAACAATCGGTAAAGTGGGATTTAGTAGAGTAGATGGTTCTACAAATCAACAAATAAACGTAATAGTTGCAAAAGGAAAAATAAATAAAAAATATATATACTGGTTGATGAATAGCCACTATATGCAAGATACAATGATAAGTAGTGCGGTGGCAACCACTATTTCTATATTGAATAAAAGTAGATTTGAGCAATTGTTTGCTATACTACCTCCACTTGCAGAGCAACAACGAATAGTAGATAAAATGGAACGGTTGTTTAGTAAACTTGATAGAGCAAGAGAACTTGTGCAAACTGCATTGGAGTCGTTTGAAAATAGAAAGCTTGCGATTTTGCATAAGGCATTTACAGGAGAACTTACTGCTAAATGGCGTGAGGAGAATGGGGTTAGCTTTGATAGCTGGGAAGATAGAGAACTTAAAGAAATTTGTAAGAAGATAACAGATGGAACTCATAAAAGTCCTAAGAATGATAAACAAGGAGATTTTATGTATGTTACAGCTAAAAATATTAAAGAAACAGGTATTGACCTTTCAAATATTACTTATGTCAATAAAAAAGATCATTTGGAAATTTATAATAGATGTAACGTTGAATTAGGTGATGTTTTATATATCAAAGATGGGGCAACTACTGGTATAGCTACAATTAATACAATCAGCCAAGAATTTTCATTACTCTCATCAGTAGCATTATTAAAGGTAAATCCACATATATTAAACGCCAAGTATTTGATGTATAACTTGAATTCACCGTTAACTAAATCTACTATGATTAGTAATATGACAGGGAATGCGATAACGAGGTTAACACTTAAAAAAATTAAAGTAGCTAGTATTTTCGTTCCAACTCTTGATGAACAAATCGAAATAGTTCACATACTTGACAACCTCTTATCAAACGAACAACAAGCACAACAGTTATGCAACTTACTTGAAAAAATTGACCTAATGAAAAAATCAATTTTGGCACGGGCATTTAGGGGAGAACTTGGCACAAATAATCCCGATGACGAAAATGCAATCGAACTACTGAAAGAGGTTTTAGCCGATAAGCTATAAACAAAAAAAGCAACTACAGGGTAACGTGTGGTTGCTTTTTTATATTTGTTATCATTGAACTCTCCACTAGGCTAAAGGGATAGTGGTTTTCTTGCTAAAAATCTATAAAAACTCTATATTACTCTATATTCTTTATATTAAAGAAATAATAACTTCATATTCTTCTCCAACACTACCGTTAACAAATTTTATAATTGACTGAATTTCTTCATCTGTTAAACTTTCGTTTTCGGTCGTTTCAATAGTTAAGAGAACAGTTTTGTTAGTATCATTTAATACAGGGGTTACGACTTGAATTTTATCCATTTCTTCAATAGAGCTACTTAGCAGGTTTGTAGTGAAGTCGTGCAATTGATTTTCTTTTGACTCTGATTGTGACGTGGAACTAATAAAATCTACATAAGTTATGTCAGTTGAATTAATAGCATCTACATCAGTTACATCATTTGGATTGTTATAAGCAATAGAGCCAAATGATACCGCCGTTGTAGTAAGTAAAATAATTGGAACTATGTTATTCATATGATTACCTCCTTTTTACAATAATAGATTTATTATAAATATTTTGGGGTAAAATGTCAACTAGATTTTTTGTAGGGTTTATAGCGATGCTAGATAGGAAAAATTAATAAAATTTGTAAATTTAGTATAAAAATATATACCTTTGCACCCAGATTATGGTAAAATATAATTACAATATGACAGGGGGTATGTCTATGCAAAATAACAAAATAACTAAGCAACTTCAAACCAAAGTTAGTACTCTAATTATATGTATCGTTATAATTAGTGCTGCATTTAACCTTATCGAAAGCTCCAACCAAATTTACACAATTTCAGAAGCTCGAATTTATAGCAATTCAGTTGAAGCTAGTGCTAAATTTGAGGCGTTTTTGACCGAAAAGATTGTATTTTTTGAAACTTTGGGGAGAGAAATACATAACAACAATTTAACCGATGACTTGGACCATTTAATGTACTATTTTAAAGATTTAGCAGAAGATACAGCAAACATAAGCTCTATATGGATAGCAACATTTCCCGAAAAAGGCTGGGCACAGTCAAAATTATCATTTCCAGACGATGACTATGTGATAGAAGATAGACCTTGGTATCAATCTGCACTAACGTCAACAGAACTTGTTATTACCGAACCATATGTTAATTCGTATGGCAACTTAGTTATTGCGTTCACAAAACAAATAATGCGTGATGGCGAAATGTATGCAATACTAAACATGGATATATATTTGGATACGCTTCAAGAAATTATTGGCTCGCTTGAAACCGAAGAGGGGCTATATTCGTTTGTTATAAATGACGAACAAAATATTTTGATCCACCCAAATGACACGTATTCACCAACAGCGGACAGCTTTGTAAATTTACATAATGTTAACGCAGACTTTAACAGCGTTTTGAACGGCCAGCCAAGCACTGTTGGCATAAGCACAAACTACGAAGGCGAAAAAAATTATAGCATGTATACGACGGTACAAAGCACGGGCTGGACTGTTATTAGCAGTTATCCTACTAAATATACAAACAATATGCTGTTTTTGAATTTGGTGCGAACAGTTGTAATTATATTTGTGGGGCTTGCGTTGAACTTTTGGGCGTTGCAACAATTTAGCAAAAAGTTTTTGTCGCCGATAGAACAAGTCGCAACTGCACTTGAAGAAATTAGCAAAGGTAATTTGTCTTATGATATATCAACAATTTCAAACAACAGCCAAGAAATAAATAGCTTGGTGACATCATTACAATGTTTAAGCCAAGAATTGATAGGCTATATTAAAGAAATTTCTATGATTTTACACTCGTATTCAGAAGGTGATTTTAGTATAAAACCAACCCAAATATACGTTGGCGATTTTAACACTATATCAGTTTCGTTAAACGAGATTTCAACAAAACTAAGCTCGCTATTATGTAATACTGTAAACACATCAAAAGAACTTTCGCTGTTAGTTGATGCAATAGATGAGTCTGCTACAGATTTATCAAATAGCAACAAAAATAAATCAGCTGTGTTAGAAACTTTTAAAAACAATGCACAAAAATCGTCTATAGGAATCAAAACTGAAATTGTACAGAGCTTAAATTCTATAAACGAAAGTTTTGAAACAGTAACTAAAATGACCCAAAGGGCAGACAACTCAAAATCATTATCAACCGATATGATAGACGCCATGACGGAAATTAGTAACTCGACTAACGACATTCAAGACGTCATAAAACAAATTGAAGACATCGCAGAGCAAACGAATTTGCTTGCATTAAACGCAACAATCGAGTCGGCAAGAGCAGGTGAAGCCGGCAAAGGCTTTGCAGTTGTTGCAACAGAAGTTCGTGCACTTTCGGTTAGAACGTCGGAAATAGTTCAAGATGTATATAAAATAATACAACATAATTTATCTTCAATTAAAAATGGGGAACAGATTATTAATGCAACGTCAACAGTGCTTGAAGGATTAATTGATACAAGTTTGCATACAGTAAAACTATCAGAAAATATACAAGTCCAAGCGTTGAAACATTGCGAGGCATTAGACAATTTGGTGACCAACACAAATGAATTGTCTGGAGAAATAGAAAATAGCTTACAAATCGCAAACAACAACTTAAACATAAGCAAAAAGCTTGCTGACCAGACTCATATCTTAGAAGAACAACTAAAGAAAATATCTAAATAATATAGCATAAAGTTTATATTTTAGCCTAATAAAAAAAGACTGCACTGAAATATGTACAGTCTTTTTTTATTTATCTTAACGGACCTCTATACTTTAGTCGTTGTCTATGTTTGAGGTATTGTCTATGTTTGTGGATTTTAATCACAACAGCAAATACAATGCATATTAAAAAACAACCAACTATAGTCTGTAAAATTCCTCCAAATAGCGGGGAACTTGATGAAACGCTAGGGAAGCTATACGCTTGGGGAGCAGGCAAAAAGTTTATTTCGGCTATAATAAGTGGACTTGTGGCGAGCTTTTTGCCATCATGGCTATACGTTATACTACCAACCTCATCACCGATGCTTGTCCCAAGCGTTAAATCGGACGCAACGTTCATATCAATAGTTAAATCTTTTTTGTATACGTCTGAAGAAACAACAACCGAAATATCGTCCAAAGTTGTAATTCCACAAGACGCCACTTCAAACAACTTTCCACTTTGAATAGAATATAGCGGTGCAACCGTCAAAATATCTCCCGAAGTGTTTAATGACAATGAACTAAATGAGTCAAAACCATAGTCTAACAATTTAGTTGTATCATTATAATAGTAGTTGATATCACCTTTTAAAATAACGACAATAAGGTCAATATCACCTTGTCTAGCAACGGTTACAAGTGTGTTGCCAGCTTGGCTAGTATATCCAGTTTTTCCGCCGATAACATCTGAGCGGTATCTTTGGCTGTCACGCACTATGTTCATCAAACTATGTTGTTGTGACAAATATCTAGTTTCATTAGTTTTATTTGTGGAGTTAATTTGATACGTAGGTGTGTCCATTATCTCCAAAAAATATGGATTATCATAAATAGCTTGTACAATTAGTGCCATGTCATATGCGGTGGTATAGTGATTTGCATCATGTAGACCATGGGGATTGACAAAATTAGTTGAAGTTGCCCCAAGCGAATGTGCTTTTGATGTCATAAGTGCCGCAAAATTTTCTATTGACCCACCAACAGCCTCGGCAAGCCCGTTGGTAACCTCATTTGCCGAACTAAGTAATATCGCATGTAGTGCCTGATCAACAGTAAGTTGTTCGCCGACGTTTATCGCAATGTTACTACTGCCAGCCTCAATGCTAAATATTGCTTCATAGGAAAATGTAATAAGGTCAAGGGGTGACATATTTTCTATAGTTAGTAAAGCGGTCATAATTTTTGTTATACTAGCAGGATAATATGTGTTATAAGCATTTTTTTCGTATAAAATAGTTCCAGTTTTTGCATCAAGCAAAATTGCAGCTTCGGCGTTTATAGTTGGCAAGTTAGAATTTGAATAAATTGGTACGGGCATGACATATAATATAATTAAAATTATACTTAACACCTGTTTGTAATTCTGTTTTTTCATGTTAATTAAAACGCTCCTTTCAAGTATTGCGTCTATAATAACACAAAAAAAGCTAGTTGCCTACCTTATTTCAAAGATTTTCCAATTAATTCCAAAAAAAATTAAAAAAAAAGTTTATAAGTGACTATTTTAGGCAAAAACTGTTAAAACTTTGTACAAGAGGTGATTGATATGGTAAAATTATTAGAGAAATATAAAATGGTAATTATGTTTATTACACTTGCTGTCGTTGCCACGGTGTTTTCTATATATAAAGAAACCAATTCTAGTGTTAGTTATGAAGGTACGGGAATTATGGTAGAACAACCTGAGCCTGAAATAGAAACATTTGCTATAATAGAAGAAGTGTCTGTATATATATGCGGTGAAATCAACGAGCCTGGTGTATATAGCGTTACCCAAGGTAGTTTAATACAAGATGTTATTGATATAGCAGGTGGGGTTACGCCTGATGCAGATTTGTTAGCAATAAATTTGGCTGGGCAAGTGTCACCATATGCCCAAATTATTGTGCCAAAAACAGGTGAGTCTGCAATTTATATTGATAATTTAACATCATCATCAAAAATTAACATAAACACAGCAACTACAGCAGAACTTTGTACACTTAGCGGAATTGGCGATGCCAAGGCACAAGCAATAATAGACCATAGAAACAACATAGGTTTTTTTTCATCTACCGAACAACTTAAAGACGTTTCGGGGATAGGCGACAAAACTTTTGAATCATTACAAAATTATATAACAATACAATAGGAGGATTTTATGAAATTAAGAGTATTAGTAGTTGATGATGAAAAACTAATCGTGAAAGGAATAGCTTTTAGTTTAGCTCAAGAAGGGTGGGAAGTTGACGCAGCTTATGACGGTGAAGAAGCTCTAAATCGTGTAAAAAGTGAAGCTTATGACGTTATGGTGCTAGACCTTATGATACCTAAATACAACGGGCTAGAAGTGTGTCAACTTGTTAGGGAATTTTCATCAATTCCAATAGTTATGCTTACGGCAAAAGGCGAAGATATGGATAAAATTATGGGGCTTGAATATGGTGCAGATGACTACATCACAAAACCGTTTAACATATTAGAGCTTAAAGCACGCATAAAAGCGATATTACGCAGATCAAGCACTGGCTCAAAAGACAAAACGAAAAAAACTATCGAAGTTGGCGAACTTAAACTTGAACTTACGGGAAAACGTGTATTTTTGCAAAACCAAGAAGTAAATCTTACAACTAAAGAATTTGATATGCTTGAACTATTTGCAACACACCCAGGAAAAGTATATAATAGAGAACAGTTATTAAGCACAATATGGGGAGCAGATTACCCTGGAGATGTAAGAACCGTAGATGTACATGTTAGGAGGTTAAGAGAAAAAATTGAACCAAATCCAGGTCAACCCCAATACATTCATACAAAGTGGGGGGTAGGTTATTATTTTAAAGATTAAAACTAAATGGTTTCACAGTTTGAGATGGCGATTGTTTATGGTTTTTGTGCTTTGTAGTGCAATACCACTAATTTTATTTTCAGTAATGGCATACAACCGAATAGAATTATACTTTATAAACGATAGACAAACCGATTGGATGAGGCAAGCTAATTTAGTTTCAAGCCAAATTACAGAAAACAGCACATATTTAAAAGATGGCACAAATTACAATGGGTTTAACAACCAAATATCTGATATTGCTGACGATTTGGGCATAAATGCAAGAGTGGTAGTTGTTGACTCGCTTGGTTATATTGTAGTTGATTCAAGCCGAGTTGATGTAAACAAAACTTTAATTACAACTCAAGTATTTGATGCATTAAATAAAAAAAATAGTGCCGAAAAAGTGACGATAGACGGTCAAAATATTATGAGTACAGTTGTATCAATACGAGATAAAGATGACCCTGACTTAGTGTTGGGGGCAGTCGTATTATCGGCAAATATAGATGATATATACGTATCTTTGGAGGCACTAGCAACACAAATTTATTTATTGGCATTAGCAACAAGTTTACTTATGGGACTACTAAGTTTTTTTACATCATCATATATAACTAGACCACTAAAAGCTTTGATGAAATCTGTCCAAAAAGTTGCGAAAGGACAAATAGACAAAAAAATTGAACTTCGTGGCAGTGGTGAAATGACGGAACTTGCAAACGCCATCAATCACATGACTGAACAATTACACGGCGTTGATGAGTCTAGGCAAGAGTTTGTTTCAAACGTTTCACATGAATTAAAAACGCCGCTAGCATCAATAAAAGTATTAACCGAATCACTTATGTTTCAAGACAACGTACCAATTGAAATGTATGAAGAATTTTTTTGCGATATAAACTCAGAAGTTGACAGGCTAAATAACATAATTACTGATTTATTGTCTTTAGTAAAGCTAGATAGCAATAAAGTACATCTAAACATTACAAACACTTGCCTAAATGAACTTATTGAGTCAATTTTAAAAAGATTAGATCCGATTGCAAAAACAAAAGATATTACGCTAATTTACGAGAGCCATCAAGATATTAATATGGATGCTGATGAAGTGAAATTGACACTGGCTATATCAAACCTTATAGAAAATGGTATAAAATATACTAGTGAAGGTGGCCAAGTGAAAGTTACTATACAAAGTGATTCACAAGATGTTTTTGTGACTGTTATTGATACTGGCATTGGAATTGCAAAAGAAGAACAATCTCGTATATTTGAAAGATTTTACCGAGTTGATAAAACTAGAAATCGTGAAACAGGTGGCACAGGACTAGGTCTTTCGATAACGTATAGAACAATTATTATGCATAATGGTACTATTAAAGTTAGTAGTGAAGAAGGAATTGGGTCAACATTTATCGTCCAAATTCCAATAAAACACTTGTAGAGGAGGGGAAGTATGTCTAAATATTTACTTAAACTCAGCTTAATATTAGTAGTATGCTTGCTCACATCTTGCAACTCAGGAGTAGGAACTGTTCCAGAAAATGCAGAACAATTTAATATGTATTATTTTTCAACAGTGGAAAATGATATAATACCACAACAAGTAATAATAAATTTAGAAGAAAATATTGATAAAAAAGATTATATACTAACAGTTATAGATACATTATATAGATTAGGAAATGGCATGATTGTTCCTATATCATTAAATGTAGACTTATCAAATGATATAGTTTCGATTATTTTAGACGAAGAATATACTTTTATGAGTACACAAGATCAAATAGTGTTAAGAGCGTCTCTAATATACACATTAACAGAATTAGATTTTGTTGAGGGCATAGAATTTTTTGTAGGAGAGAACTCCCTAACAAACAATATTGGTGTAGTTATGGGGGTGATGGATCGTTCTAATGTAGGTATAGGAGCGTTTAATCCAAATCCAGCAACAAACTATCAAACCGTAGTTTTATATTTTAGAGATGAAGAATTGGATTTGTTAGTTGCTGAAAAAAGAGAGATTAAGATAAATAAAGATGTCCCGATAGAGGGATATATTATGGAGGAGTTAGTTAAGGGTCCAGAAACAGAGGGGCTCATACCTACGTTGCCATCAGGAACTACAATAAACTATATAGAAACAAAAGATAATGTTTGCCAAGTAGATTTATCTTATGATAGGCAAGCAAAAGAGGTTTTGACTGATATAGGAGAAGAATTATTTGTATATTCGATAGTTAATTCTTTAACAGAGATATATAAGATAGAAAAGGTAAGTTTTTTAATTGATGGACAAAGACCAGAAGGCTCAGCAGGGTTAATGGATTTTGGGGTAACATTTGAAAGGAATGAAACTATTGTTGTGGACTGAAAGAGTGTTAGTGCAAGTTGCAATTAGTTTTATTGTAGGTATTTTAGGGGGGAATATATGGGATAAACCGTATATTCCTATTTTTTTAACTTTAATAACGATGTTAACTGCTTACAGTATAACTAATCATATAAGATTTTTTTTATATTCATGTTTTATAATACTTGGAATTTTAGCTATAAACTATCACCCAATTTTGCATCATGAAACTAACACTACACTAGAAGTAACGATACTTGAAGTGGTACACAACACATATAATACAAATTTAACTGTATATGACTTACCATATAAATATATAATACAAGTTACAAATAGCGAATATGAATTTACACCGTACGATAAAATAATAGTTGAGGTTGAGCCTGTTACGGATACGATAAAATATAATCCTGCTGATATGGATTATGCACTATATTTAAAGAGCGAAGGTATTTCAAGCACATTAAAAGCAACAAACATAGTTTCATTTACCCAAGTTGACAATTGGTTTGAAACGTTAAATAACAAAATAAGTAACCTGATATACAATGTATTTAAGGCGAAAGATCAAGGAATTGTATCCGTATTAATGTTGGGGGATAAATCAACTTTAGACGCTGATGTTTATGCAAGTTATTCACAACTAAGTATTACACATATATTAGTAATCTCGGGGTTTCATTTAGGCATAATATTTTTGATAGTTAAAAATATACTAATTCAAATTGGATTTTCGCACTATGAGCGTTTTGCAGGTGCTACCATAATTATGTGGTTATACGTGTTGATTATAGGGTTTAGTGTATCAATAGTGAGGGCGGCATTGTTGTTCACGATAATGAGCATAGCATTTTGTGTAGATGAAGAAAGTGACATGTTAACTAGCATAGCAATTGCAAGCTTAATTATGTTAATACAAAATCCGTTCGCACTGTTTGGGATAAGTTTTCAGTTGTCATTTTTTGCAGTTATAATAATAGCTTGCTATGACCTAGCAAAAGATTATTTGGATACCGACGTTCCGAATGAGGGGTTGATTTTGTCCGCAATTATTAGTGCATGCAACGTTCCTATTGTTAGTTATTACTTTTTTTCTATATCAGTAGTAGGAATTTTGGCAAATGTACTGTTGCTACCTGTATTTTCGACGTTGATAGTACTTATAGGGGCAGTGTTAGCGATAGCAATTTTCAACATAAATATCGCCATTGTGTTAGCGTATCCTATAACCGCCATTATTAACTTATGCAACGAGTTAGTTATGTTAATTTCAAACGTGGGTGCAATTTATATAGGTAGAATGTCGTTTTTGCAAATAGTACTCTATTATACAATAGTCGGACTAGTTATTATTTCTATTATAAATGTACAATATCAAAAAGTTTGTGGTATGATAAATATAGGGCTGTGCATCGTATTTTATTCAACGTTTAGACCACAATTTGAAATTACACAATTGTATGTTGGACAAGGTGATTCAACAGTAATTAGAACGCATAACAACAGTATAATTGTTGTTGATGGCGGTCTATCAAGTGGTGCATCAAAAATTCAAAACCACATAAGATATTTGGGCAAAAACACAATTGACCTAGTTGTAGTGTCGCATACAGATACTGACCACGTTGGTGGCATATTAGAGCTGTTAAATCGGGGACAATCTATCGGAATGATAGTTGTGCCTCCTATTAATATAGAAAATGATGCTATAGGAGCACAGTTAATATCTTTGTGCAATCAAAACAACATACCTATAATAGAGGCAACAACTGGCGAAATTATAGCCATAGACGATGTTGTTTTGTCCGTTTTAGCACCCGCTGGGACAAGTAGTGACAAAAACGAAAATTCATTAGTTGTAGAGCTAAATTATAAAGATTTTTCAATGTTATTTACAGGAGATATAGGCGTAAATACCGAAAATACAATAAATTTTGATGATATTGATGTGTTAAAAGTGGCACATCACGGGTCAAAAACATCAACGAGTACAAATTTTTTAAACCAAACTAAGCCTGAATATGCAGTTATAAGTTGTGGGTTTAAAAATATTTATGGACACCCACATGAAATTGTTTTGGAAACACTTGATACGCACAATATCGAAACATTTAGAACAGATTTAAACGGAGCGATAAAAATACAATTAACTGGCGATGATATTTTTATTACTTCATATATAAAATAAATGGAGGTTTAGCAAGTGAATTGTCATCTTTTATATGGAGAAGAACATTGGATTAGAAATAAAAAATTGGAACAACTTAAAAGTGGAGATAGCATGAATTTGAACGTATATGATGGAAAACGGTGTGATGTAAATGCTATCATTGATTGTGGCGAGACGCTACCATTTTTTTGTGAAACAAAGTGTATTGTTATAAAAGATAGCGGATTGTTTAGCACTGGGCGAAAAGATGATACAGATAAAATTACGAAATGGCTTGACGAAGTGCCCCCATATTTAACGATAATTTTTTCAGAGGCAACAGTTGATAAACGTAATAAATTATACAAAAAACTACAAAAAATCGGTAATATAGAAGTGTGTGAATTTCCAGACCAAGACGGCGTATACAAAATTATTTGTGACACATATGGACAAAATGCAATATCTAAAGCGGAGTTTCAATATTTTTATATGAATATGCCTAATAATATTACACATATGTTAACTGAATTTGAAAAACTAAATTCATATTGTTTAGATAAACCAATTACAACGGAAGATATTGATAATGTATGTAGTTTTGGCTTGGAGCAAAGAGTTTTTGACTTAATTAAATGTATGGTAAATGGCGACGTAAAAACGGCGTTAACTATATATAATAAACTAATTGAACTTAAAGAATCACCAATAGGAATATTAGTGCTTATATGTAGACAATATAGGATTATACTTCAAGTTAAATATATGATTGTAGCAAAAAAAACGCCTGCTCAAATATCGGCGGAAACGAAGCTACCTGCATTTGTTGTGCGAGAAACGACAAACTTATCTTCAAAGTTTACGTTTAACCAACTATCATCTATATTAAAAATTTGTTTGGAAGCTGACAAAAACATTAAAACTGGTAAGATAGAACCCATAAAATGTATTGAGTTATTAATAATTAGATTGACAGGTAACAAGATAAAAAAATAAAATATGAATATTTTACATGCAAAATAACCATAATAGAGGTAAGATATAACAAAAGTTTATCTGAAATAGACAGTATATTTGGACATAAAGGAGGTTGTTTTCATGAAAGCAACAGGCATCGTGAGAAGAATAGATGATTTAGGGCGAGTTGTTATTCCTAAAGAAATAAGAAGAACATTAAGAATTAGAGAGGGTGACCCTCTTGAGATTTTTACCGATAAACATGGGCAAGTTATATTAAAAAAATATTCTCCAGTTGGGGAACTTAGTGCATTTGCAAAAGAATACGCAGAATCATTAGCTGAAGCTACGGGTCATATTACTTGCATTTCTGATAAAGATCAGATAATCGCAATTTCTGGGGGGTCTAAAAGAGAGTTTTTGGACAAAAACATTAGCAGAAATTTAGAAAAAGTTATAGAGAACCGTAGCATTTTAAAAGCCAAAAAAGATGACACAAAATTTGTTCCTATACTTTCAGAAGGAAATTCTGAAAATTATTTTTCTGAAATTATTGCACCTATCATTTGTGAGGGTGATGCAATAGGTTCTGTTATCTTTTTAGGCACTAGAGAAAATGTTGAAATGGGTGAAGTTGAAGAAAAATTAGTTAAGTCAGCATCGGGCTTTTTAGGCAAACAAATGGAACAATAGGCCCTAGAGCCAGCCAAAAATGCTGGCTCTATAAAAAAATAGTAAGAAATTTGCTGTTTTAGCTTGACAAAACACTAATAAACATTTATAAATAATCTAGGAGTGTCGTTGACACAAACATTTAGGAGGGAAAATTAAAATGAATAAATCTGAACTAGTAACAGCAATGGCAGACAAAGCAGAACTAAGCAAGAAAGATACTGAAAAGGCATTAAAGGCTTTTGAAGAAGTTGTAATGGAAGAATTAAAAAACGATGGTAAAATTCAACTTGTAGGGTTTGGAACTTTTGAAGTGGCTGTAAGAGCAGAAAGACAAGGAAGAAATCCTAAAACGAACGAACCAATTACTATCAAAGGTGGAAAAGTGCCTAAATTTAAAGCTGGTAAAGTTTTAAAAGATACAGTAAATTCTTAATTAGAAATCTACACTCTGTGTAGATTTTTTAGTTTATGTAAGGAGATAGTTATGCGAATTGATAAATACTTAAAGATTAGCCGAATTATAAAAAGACGAACAATTGCAGGAGAAGCATGTGACCAAGGTCGTGTTTCGATAAATGATAAAGTTGTAAAAGCAGGAGCACAAGTAAAAGTGGGCGATATTATACAAATAAAATTTGGTGATAATATGGCGAAATACGAAGTTACAGACATAAAAGAGCATGTAAAAAAAGAAGAAGTATCACTATTGTATCGTATTGTGGAATAAAATAGTCAAGCACTCAATATAATTAGTATATCAAATACGAATTTGTAAGGAGTGAGATGTAGATGGATGACAAAATGACTAAAAAACACACAATTAATATGGTCGATAGAAAACGACTTGTTATTACTGCGGTAAAAGATGTGTTTTCGTTTGATGAAGAAGTCATAGAACTTGAAACGATAAGTGATGGATATATGGATATCGAAGGTCAAGATTTGCATATTATCAAAATGAACTTAGATAGTGGTGAACTGATAGTTGAAGGCGAAATATCAGGCATAATCTACGAAGAAGCAGATACACCTAAGAAAAAAGGCACTTTCTTCTCACAAATATTTAAGTAGGAGGGGAGATACGATGGATAATCAACTTGTAAATACACAAGCGTTACTTTTTTTAGAATGTATCAAAATAGGGATTTTGATGGGAATGTTTTATGACCTAATAAGAATTTCAAGAAAATTAATAAAACATCCCGATATTTTTGTGCAAATAGAAGATTTCTTATATTGGATCGTATGTAGTTTATTTAGCTTTAGTTTGCTTTATATGCACAATTACGCCAATATAAGAGTATTTGCTTTTGCAGGTATCGTGTTAGGGGCAGGATTATATTTCCTAAGTTTTAGTATAGTATTTATGAAAATTGCTACACAAGTCATACAATGGTTAAGAAAAGTAATTAAATATTTGATACATATAATAATGATACCTGTTAGTTGGATAGTTATATTGGTAGGAATACCGCTAAAAGCACTAAAAAAATTACTAATCAAATATAATCGTAAAAGTTATGAGAAGATGAAAGACGTGCGACGTGACCTTCAAATTAAAAATGCTGACGTCAAAACAGAAGTTTATGTACGCAAAAATACGTTTAAATAATTAGGAGAATGCAGATGAAAAAAAACAATAAACCACAAATACCTAAAACTATAGTTGCAATATCAATAATTGTATTAGCATCTACGACTGTTAAAGGTTTTCAAATTAATGTTAGTATAAATAATTTAGAAAAAAAAATCCAAGATACTCAAGATGAAATTTACGAAAATCAACAAGATTTATTGGAACTTAAAGAAACAGAAAAAACTATTGGAACATTAGAATATATCGAGAGTATAGCACGTGACCAACTGGGCATGGTCAAGCCTGATGACATAGTTTTTAAAGAAAAATAAAAAAGGTGTTGACATATGTCATGTTATTTGTTATACTAATAAAGTCTTAAAGATATTCCTCGATAGCTCAGCGGCAGAGCATTCGGCTGTTAACCGAAGGGTCGTAGGTTCGAACCCTACTCGGGGAGTTTCATAGGGGTATAGTTCAGTTGGTAGAACGTCGGTCTCCAAAACCGGATGTCGTGGGTTCAAGTCCTACTGCCCCTGTTATAAGGCCCAGTGGTACAGTTGGTTAGCACGCCGCCCTGTCACGGCGGAGGTCGAGGGTTCGAGTCCCTTCTGGGTCGTTTGTTCATAATTTGGACAAGTTTTAAATTTGGTCGCTTAGCTCAGCTGGGAGAGCACCTGCCTTACAAGCAGGGGGTCATAGGTTCGAGCCCTATAGCGACCATTGTAACATAATATGGCTGAATAGCTCAGTTGGCTAGAGCACATGGTTCATACCCATGGTGTCGGGGGTTCGACTCCCTCTTCCGCCACTAAAATAAAACCTTGAGATTAGAAATAGTCTTGAGGTTTTTAATTTTGCTTAAAATTCGGGGAGGATATAGAAAAATGAAACTTTGTGCTATTGCAAGTGGAAGCAAAGGAAACTGTACCTATATAGGTTCGCAGGGGTTAAATATTTTAGTTGATGTTGGCATAAGCGGAAAACAAGCGATAAGAGGGCTTGACGAAATAAATATTGAGGGAACTGACATTGATGCGATATTTATCACGCATGAACATAATGACCATATAAAAGGGGTTGGGATATTTTCACGCAAATTTGATACGCCTATTTATGCAACTGAAAAAACGTGGCAAGTAATTGATACAAATAATATGATTGGAAAAGTTGCCCAGCAAAATAAAAAAATCATTAAGCCAAACAAATGCATTAAATTAAACAAAACGGAAATTACGCCGTTTTCTATAAAGCATGATAGCGTTGACCCTGTTGGGTATACGTTTGAAACAGACAACAAAAAAATTGCAGTTTTAACGGATATTGGGAGTATAGATGACGATGTGTTTTGCCATATGAAAAATTGTAATGGAATGCTGGTAGAGTCTAATCACGACGAGTCTATATTACAGGTGGGGGATTATCCACCAAACTTAAAAAAACGTATTTTGGGCGAATATGGGCATATCAGCAACGAAACTTCAGCACAATTTATAGCGGATATTTATAACAAAAATTTAAAGTGGGTTGTGTTAGGTCATTTAAGTCAAGATAACAATTTTCCAGATTTGGCCTATGTGACATTTAAAAATACATTAGCAACTAACGGCATTAAAATAAAAATAGATATAGAAATTTATATTGCAGAACAAAATAAAATTTCTAAGTTGTTGTGTGTATAATATACCAATAAATGGGAATAATATAAAAAAGGCTAAGAGGGGTATTATGCAACAACGTATAGTTAGTGAACATATATTTTTATTTCCATTTGCTTGGTCAATTAGTACCCAGAAGCAAGGGTATTATTTTAGACCACAGTATCAAATAAAACATAAAATCTTCCAAAACATTAAGGGTTGGGAGAGTGAAGAATTTAAAATAGAAACTGATGAACAGTATAACGAATTTGTATATTTTTATCGTCCGGTGAGAAATGCTTTGTATTCAGATAGTGAATACGAAAACATATCAAACAATTACAACTTAATCGACGTGGGCAGCGATTCAAATTGTGTTATTGATATTAAAGGGAAAAGTTATACATTAAATATAAAAAGAATTGGACTAAAAATAGTAAAAAGCGGTATAGGTATATTAAGTTTTTATTTGCAAAATACAACATATTTAGAGCAAGAAGACGTACACAACATAAACATGTTTACAGATTGTGTTTATCCATTAGAATTACCATTAAACGATAGAGAAAGTAGAATTTATCCAACAAAAATTAGATTTGAATTAAATAGCAGCATTATAGAAGAAGATATATTACAGACAGAATATAAGAAGATAGCAGGAAAAATTTCGCCATTTATTATGAGTATATTGGGTGATAGTTTTTCACAAGATTCTGCAAAACATAGGCGAATATTAGTAGAACCTTTAATTGGTAGTAAAATGTTTTGTATATGTCTGTATAAAGATGATCAAGCTTTTTCGCAGGTTCAAATGAGCAAAAAGTATAACTTCAAAAAAGAGTACACTTTAATAGAAGACGAGCAATGTTATTTTTTATCTCCGTTTGTATTGTTTTCTATATCAAAAACTAATACAAGTAGTAGAGTATATGACCAAATGATGAGTTTATTAGTTATACAAAAAGCAAGTCTATTAAATTTTTCAAACCAAATAGCTACAATATCTTTATTATCAAAAGAAGAACTAGTTGTGGCGATACAAAGCATATATGAAATATATATACAGTTTATAAATCAAATGTTTTTTGATGAAATTACTGAAGATGAGAAAGGGACGTGGATATACCAAAGAAATAGCAAATTATTTCATATTCGAGATGAGATAGCACAGCTAGATTTTGAAATGAAAGAAGTTCATGAATATGCTGAACTAATAACTAGACAACAATCAAATAGACGAATGGAAGCAGTTACGATTATGGGTGCAGGGCTAGTTCTGCCAACGTTTGTAACAGGTTTTTTTGGTATGAATGTACTTACTGAGGAATTGGGACGATGGTGGGAACATGCAGATGTTTTAAAGTGGCTTAACACATACGTAATTTTTCCTATATTAGCATTATTATATATGTACACGTGGAAAAGAACTAAAAATAGAATATTTATATTTATTAGAATTGGCATGACAATCGCTTTAGTAGTGTCTTGTTTGATTATAGTAAAATACGGTAGTGGGGTCTAAAAAAATGTATGTATATTCATTAGTTTGTGATATAATAAGTTGATGTTATTAACAAGGAGGACTCAAACATGAAAATATACATTAGTGCAGATATTGAGGGCATTACGGGAATATCAACTTGGCAAGAATCAGATTTTGCAGCCCCAAAAGAAGCAAGAGATAAAATGACAGCTGAAGTAAGAGTAGCGTGTGAAGCGGCATTTGAAGCAGGTGCAACAGAAATTGTTGTTAAAGATGCGCATGGATATGGAAAAAACATACAACATGAAAATTTACCACAGGGTGTAAGACTAATCTCGGGTTGGTCAAATCACCCATACAACATGGTTGAAGGTATAGATAATACGTATGATGGGGTAATATTTTTAGGATATCACAGCAAAGCAGGAACGCATACATCGCCTTTGGCACATACTTTAGATAGAAAAATTGTTGCTATCTCTATAAATGATGAAATCAGTAGTGAGTTTAGCATATATGCACAATTGACATCAATTTTAGAAATTCCAATAGTAGCTGTTACAGGTGATGGCGGAATTATAAGAGATGTTAATCGTTTTGATAACAATATCGAAACAGTTGCTGTAAAAGAAGGTTTTTCAGGTGCTATGATTAGTAGCCACCCCCACACGACACATAATGTAATTAAACAAGCGGTAAAAAAAGGTATACAAAAAATTGGAACATACAGTTTTAATGCACCATCAAATTACAAGATGGAAGTTACGTTTTTAAATCATAAAGATGCATATAAGTATAGTTTTTATCCTGGAGCACAACAAATAAACTCGCATACAGTGGCTATAGAGTCAACAAATTATTTTGATATACTTACTTTTTTAGTATTTATTTAAGCATATAATTGACAAGTAACGATAGATAGTGTTAAACTTTATTGAGTTAGTATAAGTAAACTAAAGTTAGGAGTAGGTTATATGAATTATTTTGACGTATTAAAAAATTATTTGCCTCATAATGATGCTAAAGAGAGCATCGAAAAACTTTGTAATGAAGTATCAACAATTTATATATCAGTAAATAGTGATACAGCATGTCCAAAGTTAGAATTTGGTGACTATATGTATTATAATGATAAGCATATATTAATGTTATCGCCAGCATCTATTTTTGTAAATCAATTTGTAGCAGGCACGAAATTTTCAGGCATACTGCCAGGGCAAGGTAAAGGTCTAAAGTTTATGCAAAGAATATCAGGCGTTTTTGAATGCCAAGATATAGACAAGTCGTTTTTAGAAGAAATGGCACAAGGTAATATGATGGTTAAAAAAATGATGGCACATGGGGGCAAATTTTTTGCACTAAAATTTGATAATGTATCTGCGTACTTAAGCCCAGCAGAAATGTATAATGTAGAGACAAATTTACAAACAAGTTTTGCTGAGGTTACACTAGACGGGCGTAAAAGATATGAACATAGCCGTCATGTACTTATGACTTATAATAACAGAAATGTTATATTTAGCGTAATTGTTGAAGATGGTGTATATTATACACTTACCAAAGCAGATACAGAAAAAGTTTCATACATTAAAGATGGTGGAGTATGTGAATTTTTTGATGGAAAAAATACGCATTTTACAGGAACTATAAGTATACTAGATGATAGCAAAGTTGATGAGATATTTAACAAATTAGAAGCTACAAATAACGGGTATTTTAAAGATAAAGATAATTTATTAGCATTATCTTTTATTAATAACTAAAAATAAAGGGCAAGGCTTATGGTCTTGTCCTTTATTTTTGGAGTATTTATGCAGATGAGTCAATACATACAATAGAAAATGACTCAAGTTATAACAACAACGTCACCTGGGTTAGAGGTATCGCCTCATGAGCCATTAAGAGTTGATGACTTATTAGTGTCAAATGGTAGAAATTTGCTTATAGCAACTGAATTAGGATTTTTTATGTATAGCCCAAGTGTGTAGTATCATATACTTGAGTTAGTTATAAATAACTTAATTAGGAGGGGATATATATGTTAAATGAACAAGTTTTATTTGCATTTTCTCTAACATTATTTGCAGGGCTGGCAACAGGTATAGGTGGAATTATTGCATTGTGGTCTAATAAAGTATCACCTAAGTTTTTATCATTTTCGCTGGGCTTTTCAGCGGGCATAATGATTTACGTATCTTTTGTAGAAATATTTTTTAAGTCTCAAGAAGCACTTATTGCTTATTTAGGTGAAACTCAAGGTAAGTATGCTACTGTAGCAAGTTTTTTTGCGGGTATAGCTATCATTGCATTGATAGACAAATTTGTACCAGATATAGCAAATCCGCATGAAGTCCAAAATGTATCTAAAGTATCAGAACAAAATCAAGTATTTGACCAACAAAAGCTGATGAGAATGGGAATTCTTATGGCAATGGCAATAGGAATTCACAATTTCCCAGAAGGGCTTGCAACTTTTATGGCTGCTCTTGATGACCCGAATGTTGGGATAGCCATAGCAATTGCAATAGCGATACACAACATTCCAGAAGGAATTGCAGTTGCAATACCTATATATTATGCAACTAACGATCGAAAGTTAGCGTTTAAATATTCGTTAATTTCTGGTTTAGCGGAGCCAGTGGGGGCGTTTGTTGGATATGTGTTGTTATATAACTTTTTTAATGATTTGGTGTTTGGAATAGTGTTTGGGCTCATTAGTGGAATAATGATATTTATTAGTTTAGATCAATTGTTGCCAACAGCTAGGGAATACGGGGAGCATCACTTATCTATATATGGGCTTGTTGCAGGAATGGCAGTAATGGCTGTTAGTTTATTGTTGTTAGGCTAATTATTTTATGATAAACTAAAGATATACTGTTATTAAATGGGGGGAACTATATGAGAAAAATTTTTACACTAATATTGTTAGCATCTACGGCACTTACAGCTTGTTCAAGTCAAGAAGTACCAACGTATACCACACAAACATCGACTATAAAATCTGAAACAACAAATGTACAAATGTCAACTTTAGACACTTACTATCCTGTCACGATAACTACGTATAACTATGATATGGAACCAGTAGAAATAACTTTTACAGAGGCACCAAAAAATGTTGTTGCGGTATATCAAAATTCGATTGAAACACTGTTAGCACTAGGGCTTGAAGACACTATAGTTTATGCATCGGGGCTTGACCATGAAGTTAAAGATGAATACGCACAGGCGTTTACAAAAATACCTTACTCAAGTGATACTTATGAGCCAGATGCACAAACTGTTATAGAAACAAATCCTGATTTTATATTATCATGGTATGTATTGTTTGATGATAGCTATTTGGGAGATGTGGACTATTGGCATGAAAACGGTGTAAACACGTATATGTTACAAAACACTTGTCTAACATCTAATCGAACGATAGAAAATGAAATTATCGATATTTCAAATTTAGGAGTAATTTTTGATGCAAAACGAGAGGCTTTTTTGTTATTAGAAGAAATCTACTATGTGATTGAAAGAGGTGCTTATTATGCACAAACGATGCCTCCACAATCTACAATAGTAATAGAAATAACAAATGATGGGATTATTGCATATGGGTCAGAAACACTTGCAGGAGATATGATTTTGAGACTTGATGCACAATTGATGCATCCACAAGGTGGAGTATTAACGTATGAGCAATTAGTCAGTTATAATCCAGATTCAATTTTTGTTGTGTATAGAGATAGTTTAGATGATGCTATGGCGATTACGGCAGTTGAACAAATTGCAAATAATCCAATATTGCAAAATTTAACAGCTGTGCAAAACGATAAGGTGTTTGCAATGCCACTTAACAATATTCATGCAAGCGAAGTTAGAACTATAAATGGATTAAATATATTTTTGGAAGGAATATATTTAAACTAGATATTAAAGTATTGACTGTTATATTTTATATAGCAGCTTTTTTTTGGCGTAAATTGTGATGTTAATGACAGGTTAAGTCGTGGTATTAATGTATACTTTGAGGTTATAATATTATTATAAAATAACTTATAACTAGCGAGGAGAAAATTATGAAAAACGTAGCATTAATAACAGGGGCATCTAGTGGGATTGGTCTTGAACTTGCAAGAATACATGCAAAAAAAGGGAATGACTTAGTAATAGTTTCAAGAAAACTTAGTGACCTTGAAAAAGTTAAAAAAGAGTTTGAAAATAAATATAAAATTAAAGTTGTTTGTATAGCAAAAGATTTATCACAACCGACATCTGCAAAAGAATTATATGATGAAATAAAATCACAAAAAATTGAAGTGGAATATCTTATAAACAATGCTGGATTTGGGGGACAAGGGTATTTTCATGAAAGAGAATGGGAGAAAGATTTAGCGATGATTCAAGTAAACATTGTAACGTTAACTGAACTTACTAGATTATTTTTGCCAGAATTTGTGGCTAGAAATCACGGTAGAATTTTAAATACATCTTCAACAGCAAGCTTTATGCCAGGGCCTATGCAAGCAGTGTATTATGCAACAAAAGCATATGTAACGTTTTTTTCAAATGCAATAGCAAGTGAACTTGAGGGGACAGGCGTTACAGTTACGTCACTTATGCCAGGGGCAACAGAAACAAAATTTGGAGCAACTTCAGGTATGGACAAAACTGAGTTGTTTAAAAAGACAGTATCACCTAAAGTTGTTGCAAAAGACGGATATGAGGGAATGATGAAAGGCAAAATTGATGTAATATCAGGCGTGCCAACGATGTTGCGTGCAACACTTGCAATTTCACCGATGATGCCAAAGAAAATGTTGCTAAACACTATTAAACAGCAACAACAAGTGAAATAAATAGTGATTAAAGTTATATGCTGATTGAAATTAGTGTATAACTTTTTTTTATCCCTGAACTTTTGGGGGAACAAATAAAGTTAGTTATAAAAAACTAACTTTATTTGTTGAGTATTTAATTATTTATAATAATTTTATATATAATATGTATAATGATTAATAAACTATTATATTATTAGTTGTATATAACTAACAAAAGAAAAAAAGTTTATAATTAGTTTAGGTCAGTATATGTAGATATTATGTAATTGACATTAAAAATGGTAAATGTTATTATATGTTAGTGCTGATTAACTAAAAATTTTTTGTAAAATGAGTAATAAAATGGAGGTAATAATGACCAAATTAGCAAAAAAACTACTATGCATGTCTTTAGTAGCGGTAGTGATAACTACTGGGTGTTCATCTAATAACACAACTACAGTAGACGCTTTAAATGATAATCAAGTATCAACTACAGAAGACGAAGAAGTAAAATTTATACTTAGGCACACAGATGAACTTATAGAATCAGGATATGAAGACATAGTTCTTGATTATATACCAGAACGAATTGCTGTACTAAGTACATATCCAGTTATGACGTTGTATGAAATGGGAATTGAGATGTTAACAGTTCCCACAACATCAACATTGGAATATCCAGATGATATAGGAGCACAAATTGTTCCAGGAGTTATGAATAGTACATTTGATTTGGAAGGGATAATTGCATTAGAACCAGATTTAGTTATATTTCCAGAAACGGCTATGTATATGCATGGAGAAACTCTGAAATCTGCAGGATTACCAGTGTATGCAATAGGTATGAATGATCGAAGCGGTAATATGAATACGTATGAATATGCTAAAAATCAAACGGTGGTCTTAACTGAGGCATTTGCAACTACACCTGAGAGTAAAGCTGCTGCTGAAAAAATAAATAGTCAATTTACAGATTTGGAAAATGCATTAGATGAGGTTAAGTATTATTTTGAAGGTGAAACTTATATAGCTATTATGTTGGCAAGTCACACAGATTATTATATACAAGGTTCAAAATCGACGGTTGGTACTATGGTAGGAATGTTAGGATTTGAAAACATATATGATATTGTAGATATGTCATTTGTTTCAGGAGGCGTTGTAAGTCTTGAAGATTTGGTTACACTTGAAACGGATTATATAATATATATTGCATCAAATGCATCAACATTGGAAGAAGCAGAACAGATGGTTCAAGAAGTGAAAGATACAAATCCATTGATGTGGGCAGAAGTGCCAGCTATTATAAAAGGAAACGAAATTGCATTACCGTCAGGCTATATGGTATCGTCTGGAATAAATATTATTGATAGTATTTATGAGCTAAAAGATATCTTAATTGAAGATATAATTAGTATAGAAGCTGAAAACTTTGAGGAAGAGCAAGTAGCAGAGGCTGAAAACTTGGAGGCAGAGCAAGCAGCAGTAGAAGTCGCAAAACTAGAAGCAGAGCAAGCAGCAGCAGAGGCTGAAAAGCTAGCGATAGAGCAAGCAGCAGCAGAAGCTGAAAAACTAGCGATAGAGCAAGCAGCAGCAGAGGCTGAAAAACTAGCGGCAGAGCAAGCAGCAGCAGAAGCTGAAAAGCTAGCGATAGAGCAAGCAGCAGCAGAAGCTGAAAAACTAGCGATAGAGCAAGCAGCAGCAGAAGCTGAAAAACTAGCGGCAGAGCAAGCAGCAGCAGAAGCTGAAAAACTAGCGGCAGAGCAAGCAGCAGCAGAGGCTGAAAAACTAGCGACACAAGCTGAAAAATCTGAAAGACCAGTAGAAAGCCAAGAAGAAAGATCTGAAAGACCAACAGAAAACCAAGAAGAAAGATCTGAAAGACCAACAGAAAATCAAGAAGAAAGATCTGACAGACCAGCAGAAAATCAAGAAGAAAAAGTTACACAGGTGTTAGAAGAGCATGGTATAGCAGTTGGCGATAAAGAATTTATAAATGTAACTCTTGAATTTAATAGTATTGATGAGGCGGCATATTTAAAAGGGACATTTTTTGGACAATCCAAAGTTGCTTTTATGGGCGGTGGCAGTAGCTATGAAGAGATTAGGGTGTTTTACTGCTAGGCAAAAAAAAGTACCAAAAAAATTTATGTTGTTGTATAAATAAATGTAATAAGGGAATACTTGTAATATTATTAATCTGTAAAGAAATTGATAGTACCCAAGAGATTACTATAATTGTACTTTATGGATTTTATTAGAAATGCCTGTTAAGCAAAAGAATATCTATTGATAAAGACTAGATTTTTAGTGAAATAGGTTGATTGTTTAACAGTATACCCTAGCTGTTAGGGGTGAGGTCTTGAGATAGCTGAGTAAATGTTACCTGCTGACCGAATCCTGCCAAGGCTCCAATATCAAGGTTCTCCTGCTGTTCATACAAGTTGGCCAGGGGATCCTGAGGAAAAACACCAGATGGGCATCAGACCAAATCACATCATATAACCTAGTGAATGGGCAGCAAAACAGTCTAGCATTACACTATGTAGTGAAGCTTCACCTGATGTAAGAAGAAAAAAAAAAATCTTTTGGGCTCTCTGTGGACAGAGTATTGGAATTGAGGGATTACCTGGTGTAGTGGAGGATATTCTGGGCTGTAGGAATCCTGGTAGCGCAGGTTGTAATTTGGCTGCAAGCTCTGGTGTGTGTGATGGTTTGACACATTACTGAGTCATTACTTTTTCAAAACCCTTATCATTATATTTGTTCAGTCAAGTGGTCATTTATTGTTTCATATCTTGTCGTAAACCCAGTGTAGTCTTTGGTGGATAGACCATAAATGTCAGTGTACATTGTGTGATTTGGGGCTGTCTTGGACAAAAGCTGGCAGTTGAAAGTAATATGATGAAATCTTTTAATTGTCAATCCAGATGGTGACTGTAGTTAGAGGTGGGCAATATAGCAAAAACATATTGCTTTTTTTTTTTTTTTTGTTCAGGCAGGATCACAAGCCACAAACATATAATGATTCATTTTAAAGGAGCTAGATACAACATTCAGCCTGACTAGATTTCAGGAAAAACAAATTTACTATGTGAAGAACTAGTGGCGTATTGACATCTAGAGTAGAAAATGACGTCACACGTCCTCTGTGTGTTATCGAGCTTGTCAGTATTATAGTTTTGTTAGCCGTTCATGTGAATGATGGAAGAAATTGATGGGAAAAAAGAAGATCTACTGATATGTTTTTTGTCAGATTTTCTACATTTTAACAGTATTGGCTTCAAAAATCAAATTGCACATGAAGTATGGATGAAGTATCAGTTTAATACATTAATTTAAATGGAGCATAACATGTTGGCCTGTGTAAGAAATGTATACTTAAAGATACAGTATTTTTTTAATCCATCTGAGCCTGTGACTAAGTTACAAGTATGGCTGTGAGGGTATTTTCACTGTATAATAACATCTCAGACAATATCAGGGTTTTTACAATATATGATGTACTATTTTTAATATTTATTATTTTGTGTAGATTTTTTTTTATGACTTACCTTGTAGAATTCTGTACTGTAGATAAAGTTTACATGCTATGATAACTGGCAGTTTTCATACCACAATATATTGTGCGATTGAATATGGCTTCAGTCCTAAGAAGTGCCACATACTGTGTTTATTTTTTTCTCAGCAACATCCCTCATTTAAGTGTAATATGGCAAAACACTGATACTGATAATAGATAGGTACTTGTAATCTGAGAAGCAAACATTACTCTGATCTAAATTTATTCTTTCTTTCTCCTACAGACACCGTGGCCAGTGTTAAGATCCAGGAGATGGGGATTCTGCCCCTGCTCCCCACCCTGCTAAACCCCCAGTCTTCCTGCACCCCTAAAGTAGCCAACATTATAGCTGAGGTGGCCAAAAATGGTGAGGTTCGGTTTCCAAGCCCATCCACCCATAAACATCCTTGCTTTCTTTTCCTCTGTTTGTCATTATTGCACTTGTACATTTTCTCTTGCTCTCTCTAGCTGCATTCCAAATTACATACATCTGTACTAAGCACTTAATAGTTTGAGTGCATAAGTGTGCAAAGTGCGTTCACAGTGAAAAGTCTGCAAAAATGCAGCGTGCTACATGCATACAGAACGATCCAAAAATTGAGTGTGGAACAATGGACACTTCACACCCACAACGAACGCCATATTGGTGACGTTGCAGAAGCCATGTCACAAAATTCTCAACTTTCAAAATGGCGGCAGGGGATTACAGCAAAGGGTTTTCTTGCAACACCAACCTGGCGACTGTGAACATCGCCATGTTGTACTGATGCAAGCTATACCTGTTTTTGCACTTACTGCACAGCACTTACTGTTGTCAGATAGCTGCTGTCAGTAATGTTAGTTGGGTCTGCAATGATTTGGTACCGTTAGCGTGCTAGCTAACATTAGCATCTGCTAGTGCAAAACGGCAGCGCACTATTTGGGACAATACTACCCTGTCGAGATTAATGCACCACACAGTAAGTATACTGCATTGAAATGTACTGCGTGATGTACACAAAATATACTAAAGGAAGTATGTGATTTGGAACACAGCTACTCTTTTTGTGTTTACTGTTATCTTCACGAGTGCTTTATAGCCCCTTTAACATATGAACTCCGGACAATATGAATCTGACCAGGATAATGTGCAGATCTGCCTGTTCACACATGCAGCAAATGTCAGAGGATTGCCTATGTGCATCATACGGCACCCACACACACAATATAGCATGTGCACAAATGCACACTTGCAGACGGGCATGCACACACCACACGTCTGCAAATC
>LNZQ01000035.1 GCA_002007315.1 Epulopiscium sp. Nele67-Bin004 | reverse complement strand
GGGTTTTTATCAAATGAGGGTGAAACAACTATAAAATTTAATGAAGAACGTGCTCGTATTTTATCAAGTCATTTACGAGGTGAAAAACACCCTGAAAAAGGTTCACAAACTTGGTGTGTATTAAGGCAACATTTACTTGAAAATCTTAGACAAGAAGATTACGAAAATTTTTATATGTACAATATGGAAGATTTATCAGGATTGCTAAACAATTTACAACATTGTGTATACAATCATTTGTCAGACAACACGTTAAATAGACGTAAAATGATATTGTCAAGTTATTGTAAAGAAGTAATGGATTTTTTAGTTAGCCACTATGAGCTACCAAAAATAACTTATACAGTATTTTTGTTTCCAGAAATTATGATAATATAAACTTTGTTAAATTATCATAATAAACGTTAAATATTAGTTAAACGCATTGACAATATACAACATCTCTTTATATTATTAAGTAAAATTATAATATTAAGGGAGCGACTTTATGAACACACAATCAGTGATGACACTTTCAAAACAAATGAGGCGACTTTTTACTATATTAATATGTAGTATTTTGCTAATAACTTCGTTGTTAAGTATTGCTGAAAAAATTAGCCTACTTTCATCTAGTTCAAAAATTGTTTTGCAACTAGACAGCGAACTGGCGTTATCAAAAATAGACAGATGGCTAAACGGGAATGTTACTTTTTTGGAAACGATACAAGCAGACATCGAACTTACACACAGATATTATCACACTCTTGGGATGAGTGATTATTTTGAACGTATGATATCGCCGCATGATGACATTGTAAATATGTATATAGGACTGCGCACAGGGGAATTTGCGGCAGGTCATGGTGACGTTGCAGAAGGCTACACCCCGCTTGAATCAGCATGGTATAAGGGGGCAGTTGATAATAACGGGCTATTTATAAGCGAGCCAAGAATTTCTGCTATCACAAATAATATAGTTATAACATTGTCAAAAGCAATATACGATACAAACAACAATATAGCAGCGGTTGTTGCTATAGATGTAGAGCTTGGGGTAATTCAAGAAATAGTGAATGATATTTTTAGTTCTTATGGTGTATCAGTAATTTTAGTTGAAGATAGTTATGATGTAATTACGCACTTTGATGATAAATTCACAAGACGTGAGGATTATGTAGTTTCTGTGTTTGAAACAGGAGCGTATGATAATATAGTTCAAGGTGAGCAAAACAAAATTAAATATAGTAAAGATGCAAGTGGTCAACAGCAACTGAGTATACATAAATCTATACCGCTGACATCTTGGAAATTGATTGCTAGTTTGACGTTATCAGATACAGTTGATGGTGTAATTTCAACGATAGTTAACAGTTTACTTATATTTATAGTTTCAATGATCATTACAAAAGTTGTACTTATAAAACGTGTGGCAACTCTTTCTAAACCACTAAAAGATAGCGTAAAAGTTTTAAGTTCTCTAAAAGAAGGTAAACTAAAAGTTGATACTTCGTCTATAAATGTAAATAGTGCCGAAGTTGCTATTATAGTTGAAAGTATTGAGGAAATTTCAACAGCACTACAGCTATATATAGCAGAAATTTCAACTACTTTAAAGGCGTTTTCTAAAGGTGACTTAGTGAGAAAGCCAAGCCAAGTTGAATATATTGGTGATTTTAAAGAAATAGATGATTCGCTTTCAAGAATTTCAGATAAACTTTGCCATCTAATAGTAGATATAAGTGAATCGACAAAAGTTGTAGACGAAGATGCATCATATTTGGCACAATCATCAGCACACATGACATCTGGCACGGTAGAACAGCGTGAACTAGTAAAACAATTTAGAGTAAATTCTGTTGATATAACTAATAACATTACAAAAAGTATAGATCAAGTTGATAAAACTTATGAAATTGTACGCCAAATGAAACAAAAAGCATCTTATGGTCAAAATGTTGCAAATGAAACAGTTGATGCAATGCATGACATTATAGACTCAACACAACAAATATCTACAATTATAGTAAGTATACACGACATTGCAGAACAAACGAATTTGTTATCACTAAATGCTACAATTGAAGCTGCAAGAGCAGGGGAAAGTGGTCGTGGATTTGCGATAGTTGCAAGCGAAATTAATAGGTTAGCAGCAAGAACTTCACAAACTGTAAAAGAAATTCAAGATATTTTAAGTCACAACTTAGAAACTGTAAGTCTAGGTGAGATTAAAGTTGCGAACACAAGTAAAGCACTAGAAGAAATTATGATTGCAGCACAACAAAATGAAGATGCAGCATCGCAAGTTAGACAAAATGCATTGTCACAAAGACAGTCGCTTGATGAGATGGCAGCAGGAACGACAGAGTTGTCACATCAAATAGACGTGGGAGCAGCGATATCAGAAGAAAATGCAACTATAAGCGAAGAACTTACATCAAAAGTTGAAGAATTACGAGAGCAATTAAGTAAATTCAATGTTTCGTAAGGGTTAATTATCGTAGGGGCGGTTACCAGCCGCCCAATATCGCAACAAATCACCCAATAAAGTTTAAGTTGCCACACTAACTTTTATATATTATACTATTAGCTAGGGGAGGCAAAAATTATGAAAAAATTAGCATTTGCATTAACTATGTTATGTTCGTTTGCACTACAAGCAGACACAATTATAACAGTACCAATAGACAGTAGACCAATTAGTGTGCAATATTTAGAAAACCTAGTTAATTTAGGTGGAGATGACTTTTTAAGTGTGGGGGGACTAGATACACATAACAGTTTTTTAGACCCTCCTTATAGTAGCGGAAATAGTATACAAGTTAGGCAAGAACTTAAAAATCTTGCAAGTGAGTATAACACAGAAGATACTACTATTATAATAAATTCAGCATCAGCAATTTATGGTGGATTAATAGATAGTAGACAAGTTAAAGTGCAAGCAACGATTGATGAAGCTATGGCAGAGCTTATGCAAATTATGACACAGTATGAAAATCCGACGTATTATGTGCACATAAACATGCCTAGGACGTTGCCAGAGCCGACAGCAGGGGCTATATGGCCAAATGACGACAAAATGAATGGACTTGGGTATTATTTTGCAAAATACAATCCAAGCTATGCAGGACAAGTGAATCAAACTGTGTCTGCAGATGAATTGTTGCTTGAGTGGGGGTACGTGGAAAACAAAAGCCTTGAACTTGGGTACAATTCTTTGTATGAGTGGGAAAAAGACTTCATAAACGATTTCCATAACTTATATTATCATAATAGCGAATATACTCAGTTTATAGAAAACTATAAATATTTGTATGTCCAAGCATCAAATATAGTAAAAGAAATGATGTCGAACTTAGATATAATCGACGAATTAGTTATTTCGGTTGATGATTATCAATTGCCACGTTCGATACAAATTATTAGCAAATTTGTAGACGTGCCAGCAGAAAATAATAACCCGATTAAATTTAGCTGGTCACGCAAGTATTTAGAAACTGACACCGATAGCGTATATAACTATCAAAAATTAATGTTTGGTGAAGATTCATTGCAAAATAGTCTTGCTGGCATGGGTCATAACATTAACTATATTTATGGAACAGATGAAATACCACAAATGATTTATGCACGTGACTTAGCAAAAAGAGAAAGTATGACAACAACATTTTTGCCTTTAAATGCAAACTTTATTGATGGTGCATTGTTGTATGATACGGGTACTTATGATGTTGTTACAACAAAAGATTTGTATGACCAACGCCTTAATTATGTTACCTGTGCAAACCCGTATGGAGATTATTATTATGGGGTGCTTGAAAATCCAAACTCAAAGTCGTTTGAAATGTACTTAAACAAATATAGTTCGTCTCAAACCGATACAAACATTTCAGGCACACGCAATATGGCACAAAATATATTTATGTCATATGAATCAGGCAACAACGTTGGAGTGATAGAGTTATATAACAGCAATTTGGAACTTCGCTCACAACAATTTTTATTAAATGAATTATTAAACTATGACGTAAGCAATTTAGCGACGTATAGTAGTTGGAACACTGAGGGAAATGCGATAGGGCTGGGGCTTGCACATGCACAAGTGTTTGGTATCGTTGATATGTCGCCACTAACTTTTGATGAAGCAACTGAGCGTGGTATATATCAATATGAAATATTGTTACAACATCTAATAGAAGATAATTTATTTACAGCTGGAATAAAATCAGCAATAGCTATTGAAGATTATGCCTCAAGTTGGTTATTAACTGGGTCACAAATATACAAATCAATAGACGACGAACAACAAGTTACGTATGAATATATCCAAGATGACGAACTTGTCGTTGTAAGTATAAAACAAGATAACGCAGATAATGTAATAAACATGACACTTTTAACACAGATGCCGATAGTAAACTTAATAGATAAATTTAAAGAAAGTGTAATTTCTGTTGCAGGTCATAGCGTACAATATGATGAGATAAATTTATCAACGTTAACTTTTCCTTGGACGAGAACGTATGATTTATATGTAGACTTAGATATTAAATAAGTCAAAAAACATTAGATATCCTATAGATTTAGATATTAGATAAGTCCGAAACGTATAATTTATTACTTATTACAAACAATAAGAGAAATAGATTATATACGAAAGGACTTGAGAACGATGAAACAATTTATAAGTGTACTATGCTTAGTTGGTATACTATTTGTGCCGAACGTTATATTTGGTGAGGAAGAAGCGGTTGCCGAAGGGGTAGACCCACCTAGAAGTACGGTACTTATGGAGGCCAGCAGTGGGCAAATTTTAAAAGAAACAAATATGCATGAGGCAATTCCACCAGCAAGTGTTACAAAAGTTATGACGATGCTATTAATTCATGACGCTGTTGCAAGCGGAAAAATCAATTGGGACGACCAAGTTACAGTTAGTGAACATGCTGCGAGTATGGGTGGTTCACAAGTTTTTATGGAAGAAGGCGAACAACAGACAGTTAGAGATTTGTTAAAATGTATCGCAATAGCATCGGCAAACGACGCTGCAGTAACTATGGCTGAATTTATCGGTGGTAGTGAACAACAATTTGTGGACTTAATGAACGCAAAAGCAAAAGAACTTGGAATGAATGACACTGTATTTAAAAATGCATGTGGATTACACGTTGATGGACACGTATCGAGTGCTCATGACGTTGCACTTATGTCTAGAGAACTTATTACAAAATATCCTGATATAACAAAAACATTAACTATTTGGATGGATACAATTGTGCACCGCACAAGACGTGGGGAGTCAGAATTTGGGCTTACAAACACAAATAAAATGTTGAAATGGTATCCAGGTATTACAGGTCTAAAAACAGGGTACACTCCAGAGGCAAAACATTGCGTTAGTGCAACGGCAAAACGTGATGATATGGAGCTTATAGCAGTTGTTCTTGGTGGGGCAGATAGCAAAGCAAGATTTAGAGAAGCTGGCTCACTGTTAGACTATGGATTTGCAAATTATAAAGTGTCACAAGGTCCACAAGTTGGCGAAGTTATCGCACAAGTTCCAGTTAAAAAAGGTCAAGAAGATATTGTTGATGCAACTATTGACAAGTCATTAAGTTTTGTTGTACCAAAATCGTCAAGTGATGCAAACTATGAATACAAAGTTGAAATTGACGAAAACTTAGTTGCACCTGTATACAAAGGGCAAAAAGTTGGTACTGTTGTTTGTTTGCTTGATGGAAAAGAAGTTGGAACAGGCGAGCTTATAGCTATGGCTGATGTTGACAAAGCTGGACTTAAAAATATGATACCTTATATGTTAAAAAGATTTTTCAAATCTGACGAAGAAAAAACAGCAGACGAAGCGCCAGCAGAAGAAACTGGTGATGCTGCTGAAAAAACAGAGGAAAAATTTATAACAGAGGAAATCATTTTAGATGATTCGGTTGCTTAAAATTGATAACTAGAGATTATTGATTAGTAAATAAACATCTAGAAAAACTATAACTAAGAAGTTTTCACCGTACAACTTAGTTGGTAAAAAATTAAAATATGCGAACTATCTATAACAGGTGGTTCGCTTTTTTTGCGTATAGTAGAAATGAGGTTAAAAATGATATTATCTATAATTATTGTAAATTACAAAACTTATGAACTGACAGCTCAAACATTAAATTCAGTTTTTGAACAAAATTTTCCGTATAACTATGAGGTGATTTTAGTTGATAATGCGTCTTATGATGGCAGTATAGAACGAATTGCGATAGAATTTGAAGATTATCATCAACTAAAAATCATCAAAAGTGACACAAACGGGGGCTTTGCAAAAGGGAATAATATTGGCATAAGACAAGCGAAAGGAAAATATATTTTATTATTAAACTCTGACACTATGCTTGAAAAGGACGTATTGTCAAGATGTGTGTTTTTTGCTGAAAATTATAAGAAAAAAACGGGAAAAACGATAGGGGCAATAGGTGGCAAAGTTGTGCTTGAAGATGGTACGCTTGACCACGCTTGCAAACGTGGATTTCCAACGCCTGAGGCATCGTTACATTATTTGTTGCGATTTGATGAACGCAATCCACAAAAGTATGGGGCATATCGTGCACTAAATAAGGCAGACAATAAAGTTGGCGAAATAGACTGTCTTACAGGGGCGTTTATGTTGGTTCCACGTAAAGTTATTAAAGATGTAGGAATGTTAGATGAAACATTTTTTATGTATGGAGAAGATATAGATTGGTGTTTTAGAATTAAAGAGGCTGGATATAAAATTGTATATTATCCACGAATTAAAATTACACATTTTAAAGGGGGCAGTTCAAAAAAACGTCGCACAAAAGTTATATTTGATTTTCATAACGCAATGTGGCTATTTTATAAAAAACATTATTTTAGTCAATACTCTATACTAGTATCTTTGTTAGTATATATAGGAATTTGGAGCAGATATAGTTTAGCAATTTTATTAAATTTCTTAAAATAAGAGGGTGATTAGATGAAAGGAATTATATTAGCAGGTGGAAGCGGAACGAGGTTATATCCCATTACTAAAGCAGTATCTAAGCAAATTTTGCCGATATACGACAAACCGATGATATATTATCCATTGTCGACACTTATGTTAGCAGGAATTAGAGAAGTATTAATTATTTCAACTCCACGTGATTTACCAGTGTATCAAGAACTTTTAGGAGATGGAACAGAGCTTGGAATGACACTTGTATATGAAGTTCAAGACGAACCTAAAGGACTTGCACAAGCATTTACTATTGGTGAAAAATTTATTGGTGGTGATAAAGTTGCACTTGTGCTTGGAGATAACATATTTTACGGTAGCGGTTTTAGCGGTGCATTAAAAAAAGCAGTAGCTGTAGATGAGGGGGCAGTAATTTTTGGGTATCCCGTTGCAGACCCAACATCTTATGGCGTTGTGGAATTTGATACAGACGGAAATGTTATATCGCTTGAAGAAAAGCCAACACAACCTAAGTCTAAATATGCTATTCCAGGGCTATATTTTTATGATAACGATGTTGTGGAAATTGCTAAAACTATTGCTCCATCAGCACGTGGTGAACTTGAAATCACAACAGTTAATGAACGATATTTGCAAAATGGAAAGCTAAAAGTGGAGCTTTTTGGGCGTGGAATGGCGTGGCTTGATACAGGCACATGTGAGGGGCTAAACGAGGCTAGCAGCTTTGTTCAAGCGGTTCAAAACAGACAGGGAATGTATGTTGCGTGTATTGAAGAAATCGCATACGCAAATGGTTGGATAGATGCATTACAGCTAAAAAAATTAGGAAATGTTATGGCTAAAACAGAGTATGGTCAATATATTTTAGGTCTAATAGAATAGGAGCAATTTATGAAAAACGTATTAGTAACAGGTGGGGCAGGGTTTATTGGGAGCAACTTTGTAAAACATATGTTAGTTACTTATAATTACAATATTATAAATTTAGATTTGCTGACATATGCAGGAAATTTGGAAAACTTAAAAAGTATTGAATGTTATCCACAATATAAATTTATAAAGGGAGATATTAGAGATAGAGAGCTTGTTGAAAAAATTTTCGAGCAATCTCAGATTGATACAGTTGTAAATTTTGCGGCAGAGTCACACGTTGATAGAAGTATTGAAGACCCAGAAATATTTTTAAGCACGAACGTTTTAGGAACTCAAGTTCTTCTCGATACTGCAAAACAATTTTGGAAAACTAACCCCAATGATAAATATTGCCGTGAATTTAAAGATGGAGTAAAATTTTTGCAAGTGTCAACAGATGAAGTGTATGGCACGCTTGGTAAAACGGGAATGTTTGTGGAAACGACACCACTAGCTCCAAATAGTCCGTATTCGGCATCAAAAGCAAGTTCGGATTTATTTGTTAGAGCTTATAATGAAACGTTTGGGCTTCCGATAAATATTACACGTTGCTCAAATAATTATGGACCATATCAGTTTCCAGAAAAGTTAATTCCGCTTATGATAAACAATTGTTTGAACGACAAGGCGTTACCAGTGTATGGAGATGGTATGCAAATTCGTGATTGGTTGCATGTGAAAGACCACTGCACAGGAATTGATACAGTTTTACACAAAGGTAAAGATGGAGAAGTGTATAACATTGGTGGAAACAACGAAAAAGCTAATATAGAAATAGTTAAGTTGATTATTAGCAACTTGGAGAAAAGTGAAGATTTAATAACGTATGTTCAAGATAGACCAGGGCACGACCGCCGTTATGCAATCGATAACAATAAAATTACGACTGAATTAGGTTGGTCACCAAGTTATACATTTGAACAAGGCATAAAAGAAACTATTGAGTGGTATTTAAGCCACAAACAGTGGATAGAACAAATAGTTTCGGGAGATTATATGAAATATTATGAAGATATGTATAAACAAAGCGAAGTGATATAAATGAATGAAAAAAGTCTAGGACTTTGGCAAAATAGGCAATTAATTTGGAATTTAGCACAAAATGACTTTAAGACAAAATACGCAGGCTCATATTTAGGAATTATATGGGCCTTTATTCAACCTGTCGTATCTATTATGGTATATTGGTTTGTGTTTCAAGTTGGTTTTAGGTCGGGAGCAGTTGGTGATTTTCCATTTATACTATGGCTTATGGCGGGACTTGTGCCTTGGTTTTTTTTCTCGGAAGCACTTATGACAGTCACAACAAGTTTTTTGGAATATAGCTATCTGGTCAAAAAAGTTGTATTTAAAATTAGTATTTTGCCGATGGTAAAACTAATTTCGGCTTTATTTGTACATTTATTTTTTGTTGGATTTGTAATTTTTATATTTTGTTTATATGGCTATTATCCAAATTTGTATACGTTGCAACTTTTGTACTATATGATATGCTTAGTAGCGTTGATATTAGGAATTGGCTATGCAACAAGTGCAATAATTTTATTTTTTAAAGATTTGGGGCAAATAATTAATATTTGCTTACAAGTTGGAATGTGGTTGACCCCGATTATGTGGAGTATTGATATGATACCAGAGCAATTCCAATTTTTGATAAAACTTAATCCCATGTATTACATAGTACAGGGGTATAGAAATTCACTTATAGATAAAGTTTGGGCGTGGGAACACTTACACCAAACTTTTTATTTTTGGGCAATTACAGGGGCATTATTTGTTTTTGGAGTATCGGTGTTCAAAAAATTAAAAATACATTTTGCAGATGTATTGTAGGGGGTGGGTATGTGAGCGTTATAAAAATTGAAGGGCTAAACAAAGTTTATAAATTGTATAATGAGCCGATTGACCGACTTAAAGAAACTTTTAGTATAACTAAAAAATCGTATTCAAAAGAATATTTTGCACTTAATGATGTGTCTTTTGAACTTGAAAAAGGCGAGATATTGGGGGTTGTTGGCAACAATGGTTCAGGCAAGTCGACGCTATTAAAAATTATTACAGGCGTGCTCCACCCAACTAGTGGTACACTGCAAATTAACGGAAAAATATCGGCACTTTTGGAGCTTGGTGCAGGGTTTAACGGTGAATATACGGGGCTTGAAAACATATTTTTGTATGGCACGATGATGGGAAAAACGAAAGCTGAAACGCAAAAAGAGTTGCAAGGAATACTTGATTTTGCAGACATTGGCGAGTTTATTCATCAACCTGTAAAAACATATTCGAGCGGTATGTTTGCCAGACTGGCTTTTTCGGTTGCGATTAACGTTAATCCGGATATTTTGATTGTTGATGAAATTTTGTCTGTTGGAGACCAAAATTTCCAAATTAAGTGTATGAAAAAAATGAAAGAAATGATGACTGGCGGAACGACTGTTTTGTATGTTGCACATGACATAAACGCTATTAAGAGATTTTGCACAAAAGTTTTGTGGTTAAAACATGGTGTTGTGCAAGATTATGGAGATGTAGATTTGGTGACAGACAAATATTTAGACTATTTAAAAGGAAAAGACTCTAACACACCTAGGTCAAAAGAAGTACATAAATTTGAGATACAAACGAATAAAATCGCCGAAATCCAAAGTTTAACTATACAAGACGATAAAAATAATGTTGTCGATAACGTGTCACAAGATATGCGTATCCATATTGAAATAATTTATGATGTGTATGATATTAACGTTGAAAATATTGTGATAGGCGTTGCGATGAGGAGCGTTGATGATGACTACGTTTGCGGGCTAAACACGTTGCTTGATGGCGTAAAAGTTCCGTGGGAAGTTGGTCGAAATACACTAACGCTTGAATATACATACGGTATATTAGCTATTGGGGGCGAATATTATTTTGATGTTGCAATTATGGAAGAAACGGCAACTGTTCCTATCGACTATAAAGCCAGATTTGGGGTGGTTCGTGTATTAAATAAATATGTTGGGGAGGGGAGATATATTATCCCTCACAACTGGAAAGGGGAGTAGTTATGTCGAAATATAATTTTGATTTGGATTTATCAGGGGGAGATTCGTTATCTAAAATAATTGATAGAATAAAGCCAGATTCAACTATTTTGGAGTTTGGCTGTGCACATGGGAGGCTTACAAAACATTTGACCGAGCAAATGGGGGCACAAGTTACTATCGTTGAAATTGACCAAGAGGCGGGCACTGAAGCTAGCCAATTTGCAACTCAAAGTTGTATCGGGGAAGTTGATGGAAACATTGAAAACTACAACTGGGCGAAACTGATACAAAATAAATTTGATTATATATTGTTTGCTGATGTTTTGGAGCATTTGTATGACCCGTCTGCTGTGCTTGATAAAGCTAAAGATTTTTTGGAAGAAGATGGCTCAATACTTGTGTCTATTCCAAACATTGCTCACCATTCCATTGTTGTTGAGTTATTGCAAAACAAGTTTGAATACAATGAAATTGGGCTTTTAGACAATACGCACATAAGATTTTACACGAAAAATAGTTTTATAAAAATGGTTGAAGCTTTAGATAACTTGCAAATTGTTGAGGTTGATGCAACGTACTTAGGACTGGAAGATTCAGAATTTAAAAATTCATACAATGATGTTAGTAGAAATTTGCGAGCGGGAATGGAACTTCTTGACACAGGAAATGAGTATCAGTATATATTTGAAATTAAACAAGGCGACCACTTGATGCAAAAAAACTTTTTGAAACCAAACACAAATAAAACTTTTGAGGTGTTTTGGGCACAAAAATCAAGAGAATTTAATGAACAACATAGCTTACATTTTCAATATGCAGGAGATAAATTTTCTAGGAGTATCGTTTTAAATTGTGAAAAAGATACACGTTTTGTACGAATTGATCCAATTTCAGCAACATCGATAATTATTTTGCACAAAGTAGAATTTTATAAAACGGAAAGAGCTATCCCGCACAAACTTTGGGCAACTAATGCAGTTGTGCAAGTTGGAAATATGTTTGTGTTTACGACTGATGACCCGCAAATAATTTTTAAAGTAAAAAGTCCTGTACATGTTATACTTCATCTACAAATTTTAGATATACATTTATCAGAAGAAATGATTAATATGTTTGAGCAGTTGAGTACAACTAACAAGTAGGAGGCAGGTTATGAAAACTCACAAAGTTGATACTATTATTTTTACACCTGATAATAAACTTGAGATTGTGGGCTGGTGCATAATACAAGATGTTACGTATAGAGCTATATTAGATGACAATGAATATATAAAAATATACCCAACAATTGTTGAAAGAGGAGATATACAACAAAAGTTTAAACTTGATACAAGCGACGTTGGATTTTCTATAATGTTAGATGAAGATTGGGATAATTATACGACAGTTGTTTTTGAAATGAAAGTAAATGAGAAGTGGGAACTGATAGCTAAAAAAAATATTGAGGATTTGAGAGCTGACAGAATAAAAAGCAAAATAGATGAAATAAGTCAAAAAGGAGAACAAATTTTTATTAGGGGTTGGGTGTATAGTACAACTGATAAACCAGTTCAAATTTCGACGAACGTTGGTGGGGTGACGATAGAAAAAACTGCTCGTGCTGATATAAAAATGTATGAGGACGAAAACATAACTAATATACGAATTGGATTTGAAATTTTATGTGATGGGTTAATTGATAGAATTGTTTTGTATTATGAATGCGATGGCGATAAAAAAGCTGAAATTGTAGATATTAAGGCGTGGATTAGTAGAGAAAAACGTGGTAAAAAAAATAAATTATTTTCTATCATCAACAAAGATACGATAATAAAAACGCTGTCATACATTAATGAGTATGGGATTGAACAAGCGTATCACAAAATTAGAAATAAAGTAATAACTATATCTGTATATGATGAATGGCTTAAAAAACATTTGCCATCAAAAACTGAACTTAACGTACAACGTGCCACTATACAGCCGTATCAACCGCTAATAAGCATTATCGTGCCGACATTTAACACGCCAAAACAATTTTTGGTGGAAATGGTAGAGTCGGTTAGAAATCAAACTTATTCAAATTGGGAGTTGTGTATTGCAGACGGAGCTAGTGTGAACGAAGAAACGTTATCAATATTGAAAAAATATGCCGACAATGAGCCTCGTATAAAAGTTCAATTTTTGGAAGAAAATTATGGTATTTCTGGTAACACAAATAAATGTTTGGAAATGGCAAGGGGTGAATTTGTGGGGATTTTTGACCATGATGACTTGCTTACGGCAAATGCATTATTTGAAGTGGTTGAAACTATAAATAACAACCCGAACGTTGATTTTATATACACTGATGAGGATAAAGTTGATGAAAAAACTAAAATTTTTAGCGACCCACATTTTAAACCAGATTTTTCACCAGATTTAATTAGACATCAAAATTATATTTGTCATTTTTGTGTGTATCGTAGACAATTAATTGAAGATATAGGTATGTTTAATAGTGAATTTGATGGCAGTCAAGACCATGATTTGATTTTAAGAGTAATTGAGCAAACAGAAAATATTGTACACATACCTAAAATATTATACCACTGGCGTATACATAGTGCGTCGACAGCAGGGGGGATTACAGGGGTAAAAGACTATGCGGTGGCATCGAGTATAAAAGCGATAGAAAATCATTTGGAGCGAATAGGGCTACAAGGAACTGTTAGCCAAGGAAAACATTCTGGCGTATACTGCATAGATTATAAGCTTGAACATATCCCAAAAGTATCTATAATTATACCGAACAAAGACCACAAAGAAGATTTAGAAAAGTGTCTTGAGTCAATCAAAAAAAGCACATACCCAAATTATGAAATATTAATAATTGAAAATAACAGCCAGACGACAGAAATAAGGGAGTATTATAAGGAAGTAACTCAAGCAGATAATGTAAAATTGTTGGAGTGGAAAAAAGGGTTTAATTATTCTGCAATAAATAATTTTGGTGCAGAGCATGCAGAAGGTGATTATTTTATATTGTTAAACAACGATATAGAAATTATAACTCCAGATTGGATTGAGCAAATGCTTATGTACTGTCAGCGTGAAGATGTTGGCATCGTTGGGGCAAAACTGTATTATCCAGATGATACTATTCAACATGCGGGGGTAATTGTGGGGATTGGGCAAGTTGCAGGACATTCTCACAAGCATTTTGCAAAGGAAGATATGGGGTATTTTGTAAGGCTTAACGTTGTTCAAAATTTAAGCGCCGTAACTGCGGCGTGTTTGATGGTGAAAAAAGATGTGTTTTGGGCTGTTGGCGGATTAGATGATGGTTATGCTGTGGCGTTTAATGATGTGGATTTTTGTTTACAGGTTAGGGAAATTGGCAAATTAGTAGTATTTAACCCGCAAGTTGAAGCGTATCATTATGAATCAAAAAGCCGAGGGCATGAAGATAGCCCTGAGAAAATAGCAAGGTTTAAAAGTGAAATAGAAAGATTTGAAAATAAGTGGGGACTGTATAGGAGAGATCCGTATTATAATGACAATTTGACGTTAGAAAAAGAAGATTTCACAAGAAAAATTAATTAATATATGTTATATTTTGATGGGCGAGACATTTAATGTCTTGCCCGTTGTTGCCTAATTAGGTAAAATTTTACAAAATGTATAAGCTCAAATTTATTTAACGTTGCATACTATGACTTTGAGCTCTCCACTTGACTAGACATTTTGTATGTTGCGGAGACACGCTGATCGTATTTTTAGGGGTGATGTGGCTTTATGCAAAAAAAGATAATTAACATATTAGGAAATTTAATATTAGTTTTATGTTTTTATTTTATATGCACAACAATTTTATCTGCTGAAATTAACTGGGGTGAATATTTAAACAATCCGATAAATTGGGTTTGGTACACTCTTGTAATAGTGATTTATGCGGGCACAGTTTGGTACAAAGGAAGTTTGTACTATAACATAGTTAAAATTTTTAATAGTAAAATTGATAAAGCACATATTGTAAATATTTACGTTGTATCAAACTTAGGAAAATATTTGCCCGGAAATGTAATGCATTTTGTCGGCAGGAACGTTATGGCTACAAAATATGGGATTTCCCAATTTAATATAGGAATAAGTACGATACTAGAAATTTTAATAATTTTATTTGGTGGGATAACAGTAGCTTTATTGTTTGGGTACGACTATTTGTTAAACGTTACTTCGTATATAGAAGTGCCGTACATTGTAGCGATATGTATTTTGGGAGTTGTAGCTTTATCTGTTATTTATATCAAAAAAAATATATTTTTGCCTGTGCTTCATGTTATAAAAAACAACTTTTATGAGTTATGGAGAGTTTTTACTAAAAATTGTATTATGCAACTTGTAACAGCAATGACTTTTTTATTTGTAATTGGCGAAATGTCAACTGATATTATAGGTATTTATATGCTGGCGTGGACGATAGGGTTTGTTATGCCTGGTGCTCCTGGGGGGATTGGAGTTAGGGAAAGTATACTTATATTTTTGCTCCCGATGATAGGCATATCTGTAGAAACTGTCGTCGCTACTACTATAATTCACCGAGTTTTTAACATTATTGCTGAAATAGTTGCTTTTGCATTAACAAAAGTTAGGAGGTTGTCATGAGAGCAAAAAGATCAGATATTATAATTTATACGTTGTTAATTTGTTTAACTTTGTTTCAAATGTGGTTAATAACTGGGTTACCAATCGCATTAAGTGGAAATTCAGCACTAGATGATGCACTTCTTGTAAATTTATCGGTGGAACTTCGCAATGGAAATTGGTTAGGTGCTTATGATTATACTACACTGATAAAAAATATTAGTTTTCCTATGTTTTTATCTACAATAAAAGGTTTAAATATTTCTTACCCAATTGCACTTAATTCTTTATACATTTTGGGGATAATTACGTTTTTGAGTGTAATTAAAAAGTTAGTAAACAAAAATTGGTTATATTTTATGTATGTGTTTATGCTATTTTCTCCAATTATTATGGATCTTCAAGCATATCAACGTGTGTATAGAATGTCAATTGTTCCAACAACAGTGATTTGGGTTGTAGCATTATTTGTCGCAATGTATTTGAACTGTGCTGGCGATATAAAAAAATATAGTTGTTTATCAGTATTAGCTGGATTAGTGTTATCATTTTTTTGGTTTATAAGAGAGGACTCTATTTGGATCGCACCGTTCATTGGAGGGATTTTTTGTTTGATAGTATTAAAACTATATATGAAAAAGCTTTCAAAGAAAGAGGTTATCACTAGAGTTGCGTTAAGCTTAATACCGCTTGTGTTAGTATCAGGAACAAGACATTTGATATCATCAAAAAATCTTGAAGAATATGGACTATATACAACAAGTGAGTTAACTAATTCGGAGTTTGCTGATATGATAAGCAACATTTATATGGTAAAACAAGATGAAGATATACCTTACGTGTGGGTAAACAGGTCAACGCTTGAAAAAATTTATGAGGCTAGTTCAACATTTGAGTATTTAAAAGAGCCGATGGATTATATATACGAATACGGTTATTGGCCAGTGCACGGAATGAATTTAGACAATGGAACTGAAATTGAAAAAGACTATATAATGTGGGCGCTTAGGGACGCAGGTATGTATATAGGACTTTATTCAGACGCTGCATATGCTGAAAGTTTTTATAAACAAGTAAACTATGAGCTTGATGTAGCTTTTAAAACAGGCAAACTTGAAAAAGATGAAGATAGAGGGCTAGTTATTTCGTCTCTTGCAAAACCACTAAAAACTGAAGATTTACCGCTACTTTTTAAGACGTTTTTTGAAAGTTTGGATTGGGTTGTAACTTATGAAAAACTTTATACTTCACAAGCAGGTAGCTCAGGAACGTATGAACAACTAGCAAAAATGGACGGTATGACTAACGGTGTAGTAAGATTGCCAGATACTGCAGACGTTGATGATATAGGAGAAATTGATATTGCAAATAACATCATGAAATTATATAAGTGGTCTGGAACAATGATATTTGTTATGGCAATAGCCTGTTACGCAGCTATATTTGTTTATTTAATTAGAAATCGCAAATATGGCATAGATTTTGAGGTGTTTTGCATTATAACTGGAATTTTGGGAAGTATGTGTGTTCTTATTGGTGGGGTGTCTATGAACTATATGGAAGCTTGGAACAGCGATTTACGAAACAGCTATATGGCAGGGGCATATCCTTTGCTACAAATGTTTAATTTGCTGTCTATTGGATATTGTCACACTGTGTATAAGGAGAGGGTTAGATGGATAAAAGGGTAGCAATCTATGGATTAACGCTTATATTTTTTGTGTTGATGATGGATTTGTACCAATATAAAGTTGGTGGGTTTGCAGATGAATCAGTTCATATAGCATACATTGCTTATTTGGAACAAGAAAATACACTGATACCTAATTTTTATGAAATGCCAATGATAGGCACAATAGATGAAAATAATCAATTTACATTTAGTGACACAGGAACAAATTATTTAGGACACCCGCCGTTGTATTATCAACTTATGAGGTTAAGCCCAGGTATTAACAGTGTTGATGGTGAAATTTTTGTAAATGTAAATGCACTTAGAGACACATCACAACTGATTGCTATATGCGGGCTGTTGTTTGCATTTTATATCGGATACTCACGGCTTAGTGGCAACTTAATACATTTGCTATATGCAACAATTGTTACGTCAGTACCGATGATGGCATACAACAGCTCGGGTGTAACTAACGATTCGCTTGTATTTTTATTTGTAAATGTTACGTTACTTGCACTGATTAGGCTTACAGAAAATAAGCAAGATATGAAAACATTTGCACTACTTGCTGTTGGTGTGTGTGGTAGCGTATTAACAAAATTAACAGGAGGGCTTGTTGTTGCAATTGCATGTATATTAGTGTTTGGATATATGTTGTATCAAGATAGAAATTTGTCTATAGTGTTAAATAAATATTTTTTGATAACTTTGCCACTATACATTGGTGCATTTGTATATTTTGCAAATGTATTTATAACGTATGGAACGGTTCAGCCAACGTTATCTATACTAAATTATGATTATATGCTTACAACTGGTTTTTATGTTCCTGAAGAAAATAGAATTAGTTTTAATTTTTTGCAATATATACGTCATTTTAAAACTCAATTTATTAAGACTTGGACAGGAATTGCGTCACATATTCACATGTTAAAAACAGAGAGTCGACTTAGCGGAATAGCTCTAAAAGTTATAATGGTTTTACCAGTGATTCATTTAGGGAAAATGTTTAAAAAAGAAAATATAGTTGAATGTAGCTTTTACGTGGCAGTTGGAGTGGCAGTTTTATATCAATTTTATGTGGCACACAGCAGTTTTATAGACCGTGGCTACTTGGGTAACGTTCAATCAAGATATTATTTATGTGCTTTGCCAGCGATTGCATTTTGTATTTGTAAGTTAAAGATTTTTAAACAAAAACCTATAGTTACATGGGCACTTATTTCCTTGCTAATATACGAAAATTATATTTACTTTTTGCTTAATTACGAAAATTATTTGTATTAATGGGAGGGGGAATTCGATATGAAACTAATAATTCAAATTCCATGTTATAACGAGGAACAAACACTTCCGATAACTTTTGCTGATTTGCCAAAAGAAATAGATGGTATAGATACGATTGAGTATTTAATTATTAACGACGGAAGTCGTGACCGAACTGTGGAAGTTGCAAAGGAGCTTGGTATACATTATATCGTTGATATGCCAAACAATAGGGGGCTTGCAAAAGGGTTTATGTCTGGTATTCACGCTTGTTTAAGTCTTGGGGCTGATATTATCGTTAACACTGATGGTGACAATCAATACAACGGACATGATATTGAAAAACTTGTTCGTCCTATAATTGATGGTGAGGCTGAAATTGTTATTGGTGATAGAGAAACAGATAGTATTGGACATTTTTCACCACTCAAAAAGAAGTTACAAAAATTGGGGAGCAACGTCGTTAGAAAAGCGTCCAATACAGAAGTTTCTGACACAACAAGTGGATTTCGGGCATATAGTCGTGATGCGGCTATGAAGCTAAATGTTATATCTGAGTATACTTATACGCTTGAAACTATAATTGATGCTGGAAATAAAAAGCTTGCAATAAAAAATGTACCGATAAGCACAAATGAAAAATTGCGTGATTCTCGTCTGTTTAGTAGTATGTGGGGGTACATACGAAAATCGGCAATTACTATTACAAGAACGTACGCTATGCATCACGCTTTGAGGCTGTTTTGTATGGTAGGCATATTGTTTATATTGGCTGGCTTAGCTATTGGGGGTTCGTTTTTAGTTGACTATATAACGTTTGGCGGAGCAGGACACGTGCAGTCGTTAATATTAAGTGCGATATTTATAATTATTGGGGTACAGTCCATATTTTTTGGTATGCTTGCCGATGGAATATCTGCGTTAAGGAAAATTGGCGATGAGCTGTTGTACAGAGTCAAAAAATCAGAATATAAGTCCCAAGACCAAAAAGTTGTGCATCTATATAAAAATGAGGACGGGGGAGAGTAAGTGAAAATAGCAATAGCAGGAACTGGATACGTTGGACTTTCAAATGCGATACTTTTAGCAAAACATAACGAAGTAGTTGCAGTAGATATTGTGGCGAGTAAAGTGGATATGATTAATAACCGAATTTCGCCAATAGTTGACACCGAGATTGAATATTATTTGGCTAATGAACCATTGAATTTGGTTGCTACAACGGATATGTATGAGGCTTATCAAGATGCGGACTACGTCGTTATTTCAACACCAACTAATTATGATGTAGATAAAAATTATTTTAATACACGAACTGTTGAAGCTGTTATTGCAAATGTGTTGATGATAAATCCAGAGGCAATAATGATAATAAAATCGACAGTGCCAGTTGGATACACCGAAAAAGTTAAAAAAATGTTTGACACAGACAACATTATATTTTCGCCAGAGTTTTTGAGAGAGGGAAAAGCGTTGTATGACAATTTGTATCCGTCAAGAATTATAGTCGGGGAAAAGTCTGAACGTGCAAAACAGTTTGCAGAGCTTTTAAAGCAAGGGGCTATAAAGCAAGATGTGCCTATGTTGTTTACAAATTCAACTGAGGCTGAAGCTGTAAAATTGTTTTCAAATACGTATTTAGCGTTAAGAGTTGCATATTTTAATGAGCTTGATACGTATGCAGAGCTTAGAGGACTTGACACAAAGCAAATTATTGAGGGGGTTGGGCTTGACCCACGTATTGGAATGCATTACAATAATCCGTCATTTGGGTATGGTGGATATTGTTTGCCAAAAGATACGAAACAGCTTAGGGCAAATTATGCGGATGTTCCAAACAATATTATAAATGCGATTGTTGAGGCAAATAGCACACGCAAAGACCATATAGCAGAGCAAATTATTAAGATGAATCCAAAAATTGTGGGGGTATATCGTCTGACTATGAAAACTAATTCGGACAATTTTAGGGCGTCGTCTATACAGGGGATTATGCGTAGGCTTAAAGCACACGGAATAGAAGTTGTTGTGTATGAGCCAACGCTTGAGGAGGAGAAGTTTTTTAATTCGAGAGTTGTAAAAGACTTGGAGGAGTTTAAGACTATAAGTGATGTTATCGTGTCAAATAGACTTGCAGAAGATATTGCTGATGTTGCAGATAAAGTGTATACTAGAGATTTATTTTCAAGAGATTAGGAATAAATGCGGGCGACCAATAATCGCCCATACATGTGTACCTTTTTTGTTATATAGTTATTACATATTGGCAATATTATTAGTATAGGTTATAATTATAATTAAAAGGAGTAGATTTAAAATGGAAAACATACTTGAAGTTGCACAGTATATAATTAATAAAAGAGATGATGTAAAAGAAGATGAAATGAAATTGCATAAGTTACTATATTTTGTACAAAAAGAATCGTTGATTCAATATGACAAACCTTTGTTTGAAGAAGAATTTGAGGCTTGGAAATTTGGACCTGTGTTACTAAAAGTGAGGAAAGTATTTAAAGATAAAGAACAGTTGTTGCAACAAAATAAGATACCAGTTAAGTTAAATGAGAATAGCAAGCTCATAATAAATAAGGTAATAGATAGTTATGCCGACAAAAATTCTTGGTCTTTAAGTCGAATTACACATGCTGAAGAGTCTTGGAAAAGAGCTAGGGTAGGATTACCAGATGGGGAAAATGGTGATCGTCCTATGTTGTTAGAGAATATTAGAATTGACGCAAATAAAATGAAAGCGAGAAGAAGATTTTTAGCTCAATCTGGCGAAAAGGAATTTCAAAAATATCAAATTATTCTAACTGATGAAGCTGAAGAGGAACTAAGCAAAATAGAACCAGCAATTGACATTAATAAGCAACATAAGCAGATAAAAAGCAGGTTTTTAAACCAGTTTAAAAAGTAGCAAAAAGGGGATAGATAGATGAAAAAAATATCAAATGAAGAAACACCTCTTACACCGATTTTTAGATGTGAAAAATTAACAGATGATATTAACAATAAACAATTAATAAAATCTTTTAAAAATACCAAAAATCCTAATTTAGCGGATTACTTAAAAACTCAAGCATGGGGAGATATATGTAACAACAAAAATGTTACTTATATAATAAAAGATCAATATGATAAGTTAGTATTATACTTTAGTATTAAAACCGCTGCGTTGTCTAAAAAATTATCTAAAAAATGTAGTGGAGTTAAGCCTCAAATAGAGGAGTTTAAATCACAAAATCAGGATAATGAGGTGCTAGATATTATACCAATTGCTGAAAGTATACCAGCAATAGAATTATCATATTTTTGCAAAAATGAAAAGTATACTTTTAATGATATACCCCCAACAGGAATAGGTGCATATATTTTTGTTGAATTTATTACACCTATGATAACAGAGATAAGTGGTAAAATTGGTTGTAAATATTTTTTTCTATATGCGGCTGATAATACAGAAGATAAGTTACTTATAAATTATTATGAGCAGGAATTAGGTTTTAGCCAAGCAAATAATACACTAGTTCCTTTATTGCCCTATTATGATAGAGGTTGTAAATTTATGTTTATAGACATTAATAACCTAAAAGAATAATTAAAACAGAGGCATAGCCTCTGACTTATAAAATCGCTTCTTCCAACGGGTCGTTTGTACCAAGTTTGCCTCTAAATGCCTTGCCTAAAATCGCCTTTTTCATGAGGTCGATTTTCTCTATTGTATTGTAAAGGTCATATGCTTGTTGTTCGTTGGTTAGTAGTTTGTCTAATATACGAACAATTTCGGTTTGTTCCTCAAGAGTTGGGAGTTGGATTTGTATTTCATTTAATATAGTTAACTTAATTCCTAATACTGTCGAACCACTAGACTTTGATATAATTTCATCTTCTATCGTTTTAAAATAGTAATGCAAAAATTTTCTATCCTCATTACTCTTTACTATTTTCAAATCTTGGTTTATAGCTATTTCATCTTTTGCTATTATCGTTTTTCCAGGTGATATTCTTGTAATTAATATTAAATCTCCAATTTGACATCTATTTGACGAACTATTATTTAATCCATCTAACGTTATATAATCAACAGTATCAATCAAAAAATCACCTTTTATATCTTTAACACTAGCCCATTTAATATCTCCATTCCAATATTCTAAAACTTTTTTTGATGGAGTTCCACCACCAATAAATTGTGCTATTTCACCTAATTTTTTCTCCTCCCAACTATCTAAGCTCACCCCATTTTCCTCTCTCCATTTAGCAGTAAGTTCACCAGTAACCGCCTTGTGCAAAATCGCAGACTTTCTATTCTCAAATGACTTTAAAATAGTTTGTAAAATCTCCCTAGCTCGGTCAAGCTTAATAAATAGCGACTCAAGAGTATTAACTATACGCTGTTGCTCAGCAATCGGAGGCAATGGAAACTCCACCGAAGATGCCTTTTTTGCCGATAACTCTAAAAATGTAGTTCCACTCGCATTGCTTTCAAGTATATCTTTTATAGATTTAAGATAAAAATATAAATACTCTGGAATAAATTTTTCAGAGGGCAAAAAACT
>LNZQ01000034.1 GCA_002007315.1 Epulopiscium sp. Nele67-Bin004 | reverse complement strand
CATTATTTAGTGATTCTTGAATAACATTTGCAATTGCAATAGCCGTTCCGCTTGGAGCATCTATTTTTTTGTTGTGATGCTTTTCAACTATTTCAATATCAAATCCGCTATCAGAAAGAATTTCAGATGCACGTTTCGCAAGGTTCATAAGCAAGTTTACGCCAAGTGACATATTTGCCGAGAAAAACACTGGTATTTGTGTGCTTGCGTGGTGTACGCCTGCAATTTGGTCATCTGAAAGACCAGTAGTACATACAACAACAGGGATATGATGTTTTGTTGCATAGTCTAACAATCTAGGAACTGCATGTGCAATCGAAAAATCTATAATTACATCAACATTTACATTACAATCGAAAATATCCATAAACACAGGAAAATCTTGTGCTGTAGATGATATATTAGGGTCAACCCCTGCAACTAGGCGACAATCTGGGCTATCTTTTATTAGTTCTGCGATAACTCTCCCAAGTTTGCCGTTGCAACCGTGCATAAGTACATTAATCATATTAAAAACCTCTCTTTTGTGTTATCAGTTTTATTTTAAGCCGTTTGCTACAATCCACTCTGCAATTTGCACTGCATTTGTTGCGGCACCTTTTCTAATATTATCAGCAACAACCCATAGATTAAGACCGTTGTCTGTACTTTCGTCACGTCTAATTCTACCAACAAAAACTTCGTCATGTCCAGACGCTTCAAGAGCAAGTGGATACACGTTGTTTGCAAGGTCGTCTTGAACGATTATTCCATCAGCGTTTTCAAGTGTAGACACGATATCAGAAACTTCAAAAGCGTTGTTAAACTCAACGTTGATGCTTTCGCTATGAGAATTGAAAACTGGTACACGAACTGCTGTCGCTGTAATTTTTAGTTCTGGGCTATGAAGAATTTTTCTAGTTTCTTCAACCATTTTCATTTCTTCTTTTGTGTAGCCATTTTCTAAAAACACATCAATATGTGGCAAGCAGTTTCCTGCTATTTGGTGTGGAAATTTTTTAGGTGCTGCCCCTTTAAGACCTTCTTCTAAGTCCGTGTGACCGTGCATTCCAGCCCCAGAAACTGCCTGATAAGTTGTGTATACAATACGTTTGATATCGTATTTTTGATGTAATGGACTTAGTGCAACAACAGCTTGAATTGTTGAACAGTTTGGATTTGCGATGATACCTTTGTGTGCTTTAATATCTTCTGCATTTACTTCTGGAACAACAAGTGGAACTTCTGGATCCATACGCCAAGCCGAACTATTATCAACCACGATACACCCAGATTTTGCTGCGATTGGAGCAAATTTTTTGCTTGTGTCCCCGCCAGCTGAAAATAGTGCTATATCAACTTTGTGTTCTTCAAAACTTGTTTCAGTAAGTTCAAGTACTGTATAATCTTTTCCGTTAAAAGTGATAGTCTGACCTGCTGAACGTTTTGAGGCAAACACATAGAAATTTTCAATAGGTAAGTTACGTTCTTCTAATATTTTTAAAAATGTACGTCCAACCATTCCAGTTGCACCTACGACTGCTAAATTAATCATTGTTTCGACATCCTTTCTGATATATACCAAATAAAGTTTACGGTATCATAATAATATTATGATGTCAAGTCTGGGACTATGAAAAAAATTTAAAATATAGGCGTAGGGTGTATATTTTGGGAAAAAAAGTGACATACTAAAATATAAGATTATATAAAAGGAGAGATTATAATGGAAAAAACTACTTTAGAGAAAGAAAAGTTATACGATTCTTTGCCACCAGACCAAAAAATGAAATTAGAAATTGCTGAGGAGTTAGGGCTGTTAGATAAAATCAATGGTGATGGGTGGAAAAGTCTTACGCCTAAAGAAACAGGTAGAATTGGCGGTCTTATGACGAAAAGAAAGCGTGAAATGAAAAGTAAACTAGAAGCTGAGGCGGCTATGATAGAGGACGCCCAAAGCGTTGAATGTTAATTAGATGAGCATCTTACATTGTGTGGGGTGCTTTTTTTGTGTATAATCGAATATGAATATATAAAAAGATTGGAGGTTGTTTAATATGGGTTACAGAGAAAACTATTTCAAAGAAAATACTGGCTTTATGGGTAAGTGGAAATGTGTTAGATGCAAAAAGTGGTTTCCAAAAGAACAAATCGACATTGACCACATTATTCCAAAAAGCAAAGGTGGTAGCGACAAGCTATATAACTTGCAAGCTATGTGCAGAAAGTGCAACCGTAGCAAAGGAAACAAGACGAACAACACTGTTGGTGACTTGGTTAAACATAACGCAAAGCGTACAATTAAAAATGGCGTAAAAAATGCAACGAATATAGGTAAAAAATGATATGTAGGGCGGCCAGTGACCGCCCCTACATATCGCCTCTGTTTTATGCATGCGTTTTTTTATTTTTGACTGCTGTTGGGTGTTTATGCTCATATCGGCTATAAATCGCAAATGCCAAAATTCCAAAAAATATTGGACCACCAGCCGAAAGCAACGTATCAACATATACCCCACGTGCAAGCCATGGTTCAATAATAGCAATAGCGTTTGCAACACCAAGCGTTGAACTAACAATAACAGATGCAAAAACTGCCGTGCTATAGCTTTTATACACTTCAAACGGTTTTTTGATAGCTTTGTTTCGTTTGAAAAACGGGAAAGCAATAGATAAAAACATATACGGTAACGTCATTGCAACGTTTGTCATAACTATAAGCTTGTCAAAAAACATTGATGTGCTTTGTCCGCCAAACGATACAATATATATTAGTGCAATTACCAACGCTGCTTGCACATACAATGCATGAACTGGGACATGGTTTTTTCGGTCTGTAAACCTTTTTGGCCAAAGTCCAGCAGGTGTCCCGTCCAAAAGCTGTTTTAGTGGTGCATATGACAGCGTGAAAAATGCCCCTGTAAGTGCCAAAAACATTGTAATCCCCGCAAAGCGAGCCATCCACATTCCCATCTCCATAGCCGTATCTTTAGAAAAGCCAAAACTTAAAGATAGTGTATATCCTAAGTTGTTCATAATTACATACGTTATGTTGGCACTGTTTATCCCGCTACTAGACAACACGTCTTGCCAATTTGTAAAAATACCAATTAGCATAATACCAATTGCATATCCAATTGAAATTACAGCAGAGGCAATAACTACGCCACGTGGAAATGTTTTTTCTGCTTTGTCCGTTTGGTCAACCAGTCCTGCAACAGCTTCAATACCGCCATATGCAAATATAGCGAACGTGAAAAATGCAAGCTGCGAAAGTGGGGACGCATATCTTGGGTTTGGTGTTTGTGTAAGAGATGTAGATAAAATAGGTTGTGCAACTTGCCCATCGTTTATAAGTAATATTGATATTGCACCAGCCCAAAGTACAACGTTTAACACAAGTACAGCAATACCACCAACTGATGTAATTTGCTTAATTTTATCTATACCAAAGCTTGTAATTACCGTTACGCCAAGCACCCACAGCATGCCCATAAGCCCAAGCACTTGAGGGCCACGAAGTCCTAAAAATGTTAGATTTCCCGTAACATCTTGTCCATACAATGCATTTGACAGTGGAACCCATATTGATGATGAAATATTAACTTGCCAAACTATAAAAGCAGCGTACCACATAAATGTTCCAATAAATGCGTATTTTGGTCCAACTGACCATTTCATCCACGAGAAAATCCCGCCTGTTTCCTTTTTAAATGCGGCACCATATTCTGATAACATAAGTGCATATGGCACAAAAAAAAGCACCGCCCCAAGCACATACCAAGGTATAGCCGAATATCCCATCAAATAATATGCACGAGGTATGTTGGCAAAACCATAAACAGATGTAAATATCATAAGTATTAGGGAAACTAAGGTGAGTTTTTTAGTATGTTGTTTTTTTTGTTCCATTAAAACTGCCTCCAAATCTAGTATTATAAGCATAGGATACACTTTCTACAAAAAAAATATTTGCATTCTACCTAGTAAATATTGTAAAATATATATTAATAAAGATTATGAGGTGAAAAATGGAAATTTATAACGACTTTGCTAAAGTATATAATAAGTTTATGGGAGATACTCCATACGAGAAGTGGTACAAGTTTTTGCATGACCAATTGCAAAAGCATAATATAAAACCAAACATCGTTTGTGACCTTGGTTGTGGCACAGGTGTTATGTGTGAAATGTTTGCACACGACAATATAGAAGTGATCGGAATTGATAAATCACAAGAAATGCTTATGGAAGCAAGAGAAAACTCATCGGCGAATATTTTATATTTGTGCCAAGATATGTGTGAGTTTGAGCTTTTTGGAACAGTTGATTTAATTTATTGCAGTTGTGATGGCATAAATTATTTGCATGAAGAAGATGAGATTATACAGACGTTTAAACTTGTAAACAATTATTTGGAGCGTGGGGGGCTTTTTATATTTGATATCAACACAGAACATAAGTATAAAGAAGTTTTGGGACAAAAGATATTTGCAGAACAAACTGAAGATGCGGCATACATCTGGGAAAATTATTACGATGAAGCCGAAAAAGTTAATGAATTTGGGGTAAGCTTTTTTATTAAAGAAGAAGGCGATAAGTATATCAAAAAAGAAGAATTTCACTATCAAAAGGCATATAGCGTTGACCAAATTAAAAGTTTTTTGAAGCAAGCAGGACTTGAGCTTGTGGAAATTTTTGATGATTATTCACATAAGCCTTGCGGAAACACGACACTTCGTGCTACATTTATAGCAAGAGAAACGTATAATGAAAACAAATTTTATGAAGATAAGGTGGCAGAAGATGAGCGATTATGCGATTAGAGGATTAAACAAAAATTTTAGGTTTTTTGCAGCAAAAACAACAGCGTTAGTAAACGATGCAACAAGCAAACACATGACAAGCCCTGTTGTGTCGGCGGCACTAGGACGCACAATTACAGGTGCAACGCTTATGGGACAAATGAGCAAAAATGCAACTGACCGTGTTAGCATACTTATAAAAGGCGATGGGCCTATCGGTGGCATCGTTGTACAAGCTAATGGTATGGGTGATGTCAAAGGATATGCATACAACACAAATGTTGATATCCCAAAAAATGCCCAAGGCAAACTGGACGTTAGAAATGCAATCGGAAACGCTGTCATGACTGTAAGCAAGGACGTTGGCTTAAAAGAACCGTCAGTTGGTCAAATTGCAATGTTATCAGGTGAGGTGGCAGAAGACCTTGCAGACTATTTTGCTATTTCAGAACAAACAAACTCGGCAGTTATTCTTGGTGTGCTTGTTGATAGAGATTACACAGTTAAACATGCGGGCGGAATTATTATTCAAGTTATGCCAAATGCTGATGACGAGGCGATAACTGAGCTTGAGGGCAAACTAAAAGAGTTTACAGCACTTACAACGTATATGGACGAGGGCAAAACTATTGAGCAAATAGTAGAAAGTTTGCTTGGTGACTATGAGCTTCTTGCAAAAACAGACATACGATTTAAATGTGATTGTTCAAAAGACCAAATGGAGCGTGCATTAATAAGTCTTGGAAAGCAAGAACTTACGGATATTATTGAAGATGATCAAGAAGATTTGGAGCTTGTGTGCCACTTCTGTAATGGAAAATACGATTTCGACAAAAAGGCTATCAAAGAGATTGTAGATACTTTGTAAAAAAAGCTAAAACTTTGTTATATTTTTATCGGTGATTTTCTTGAATATGACTTGCTTGTATGATAAACTATTAACATACAGTTAATCAAAAAAAGGAGTTGTATTATATGCAAATATACAGCAAATTAGATGATATAGTTCAACAGCTAGATGATTTATTAGCTGATCCAGAACTACATTATATTACAAAGAAAAAGCCAAATCTTGCCTTAGAGTACAAAATCACAACGATAGGGGTAAAAGAAACACTAGATAAAATATATGATTATGCCTTAGCTTTAGAAGATATGGGTATAGGATTTCAAGAAACTAGCAAGCTTGCCCCTGTTCAAGATGTTGTTACTGATATTGTGCCAGAAGAGCAAATAGTTAAAGTAGTAAAAGCTATTAGAGAATGTCTAGATTATTTAGAAGAAGAACCATATTCAGTTGGAGCTAAACCACATTGGAAAGAGTTACCTAAACTATGGGAAAATCAACGTAACATTGAACAATTGTTTACTTCTAACTCAGTATGTAACTTTTATTCACCAAATGCAGTTGAAGATAAATTTTATAGAAGTGTAAAAGAGCTTAAAAAAATTTGTGATGCTCTAGCCAAAGCTATCACAAAACAAGCTATCACGATATATAATTTGCCGACACCTGACCTTGAAGTTTGGGAATTGCTTACTGCTTATCCAGGAATTCAAAAAGCAAGTACCAAATAAGGTTACATACAAGTGTCGTTATAAAACTAGGTTTTATTGTATATGGGCGTTGATAAGACGCCCTAATTATTTTATTTACATCATAATAATTTTTTGTTATAATGGGGTGACACTATTGACGGAATGTAGCTCAGTTTGGTTAGAGTGCTTGTCTGGGGGGCAAGAGGTCGTGGGTTCGAGTCCCGTCATTCCGACTGAAAATAAGAGGGAGATAATATGAATGTTTTTAAATCACTAAAAGTATATCTAGGTATAGTTTCAGTGCTTTTTTTGAATATTAATAATGCAAAGACTACGGCATTAACGTTTATTGCTGTGGGGGTGATACTTGCGATATATGAATTTATCGTATGTAAGCGAAAGCGTGAAAAAGCCATGACTGTTATAGGATATGGCATATTACTTGCGTTACAAATTTCGTATGTGGTATTTAGGGTAAACAATCCGCCTGACAGTTCATTAGAAAGTTTAGTTATGTCGTTGATTATGTACTGGTTGCTATTTCTATCGTTTATATTGCAATCATTCATTGATATAAAAAATTATCAGCAATACTTTTTTCATACGCCAAAAAATGCACAAGCACTTTCGTTTGATCAAATCAAACAATTTAACAGATACGTAAAAGATAAAAAAATGCTTGTAAACCGTGCGTCAAAAATATTAACTAGAGAAACTATTCAAGAAATTATTGAAGAAATGGAACGTCATAGTTCGTTTTCGTATATAAATCAAGGTTCACTTACTGAGCAATATTTTGATGCTGTTGAAGAAACGCTAGATGACCCCAATATTTATATAGTTTTGTCTGATACGGGAAGTCGTCCGAGTCAAGTTATTTCGCTTGGCACAGGTAAAGCGTACAATCATTCTTCGATATCGTTTGATGAGGAGCTTAAAACACTTATAAGTTATAATGGGGGCGAACGAGTAAATCCCCCAGGGCTAAATGCGGAGATGATAGAATATTTATCAAAAAAAGACGATGCGACTATTTATGTATATAAGCTTGGAGTAACGAAAGAGCAAAAAATCAAAATGCTAGACAAAATTAAAGAAATAAATGAGGACGGCAGTGCATACAACATTTTAGGGCTTGTGCTCAGAAAGTCATATAAGCCAAATATTATGTATTGCTCACAGTTTGTTTATATTTTGCTTGAGTATGCAGATGCAGCATATTTTGAAACAAATCCAAACAGTATAAAACCTACGGATTTGGTGGAATTTGACTATGATAGAAAATTGCAATTGGCATATAAACTAACATTCAATTAAATAAAGAGCCTGTTTATCAGATTATTACTGATAGATAGGCTCTTTTGATGTTTATATATTGCGATGGTAGCTGTCGCCAGCGTTGTGTGTGCCTGAACTCATAGCAGTTTTGTATCCAGTTTTTGAGTTTGCAGCATCTTTAGAAACTTGTTTTTTTGATTCGTTTTTTGCGTACTCTGGTTTTTTACTCATGGTGGTTTCTCCTTTGCGAAATAAGTGTATAAAAGTAGTATCTCCAAAAAAAGTTGAAATTAGCATGTAAAAAAAACACAAAAAGCACACAAAACCATTTTATAATATAAAATAAAAAAACTAAGGGGGATTTAGAGATGAAAAAAGCATTTTTTATTATTGGAGTATCAATGTTTGCGTTAGTAGGCTGTGGAGATGATTCGTCAACAACTAATAGTGGAAATACAACAAATCAGACAAGCACACCATCAGAAGGTGGAGGTTCAGCAGATAGAGGTGGAGAAAGACCAGATGGAGAAGCACCACCAGAGGGCAGTGAAGAAAGAGGAGAAAGACCAGATGGAGAAGCACCACCAGAGGGCAGTGAAGAAAGAGGAGAAAGACCAGATGGAGAAGCACCACCAGAGGGCAGCGAAGAAAGAGGAGAAAGACCAGATGGAGAAGCACCACCAGAAGGCAATGCACCAACAGATAGAGAAAGACCAGGTGGAGAAACACCACCAGAGGGCGGCGAAGAAAGAGGAGACCGTCAAGACGGAGAAGCACCACCAGAAGGCGGAGACAGAGGCAATACACCACCACAATAATAAGTTGCTTTACAGCTTTCTATTTTTAACCTATAATTATAATATTAAAAATAGAAAGCGAGTGTGCATATGTTATCTAGGGAGAAACTAACAAAAGTGCTTGAAATGGCACTAAGTACAGGTGGAGATTTTGCAGAAATATTTGTTGAAGATACCACAAAAAAATCAATTAAGTTGTTATCAGGAAAAGTTGAGGAAGTTAATGGAAGCCAAAGTTATGGTGTTGGAATTCGTATATTTAAAGATTTAAAGAGTATGTATGCATACACTAACAATGATAGCCTTGAAAGTTTATTATCAACTGCAAAAAAAGCAGCAGATGCACTTGGAAGCGTGCCAAGTGGACAACATATCAATTTAAATCTGATTGAAAAAATTATACCAAATATACATCCAATACAAAAAGTTCCATCAACAGTGGACTCAAGTTACAAAATTGAGTTGATGAAGAAAGCTCATAAAGGAGCAACTGAGTATAGCGACAAAATTTCGCAAGTAATGGTAATGCTTGTAGAAGATGACCAAAAAGTTCAAATTGCAAACTCAACAGGCTTATTAACAACGGATAGACGTATTAGAACACGTTTTATTGTGATGACTGTTGCAAGTGACGGAGCTGACAAACAAGAAAGCTATGTTACCGAAGGTGGGCTTGTAGGATTTGAACTTGTTGAAGGAATGGATTTATATCAATTTGGAGCAGACGTTGCAAAAAGTGCTATAACAATGCTTGAGGCAGATTATTGTCCTGCTGGAAAAATGCCTGTTGCAATAGATAATGGATTTGGTGGTGTTATTTTCCATGAGGCTTGTGGGCACTCTCTTGAGGCTTCATCTGTTGCGGAAGGCAACTCGATTTTCTGTGGCAAACTTGGTGAACAAATTGCAAACGAAAAAGTTACAGCAATTGATGATGGAACTATGCCAAATGAATGGGGCTCATTAAATATTGATGATGAAGGAAATCCAACTAAGAAAAATATTCTTATTGAAAATGGAATTTTGAAATCATATATGATAGATATGTTTAATGGACGCAAAATGAATAAGCCAAGCACTGGAAGTGGTCGTCGTGAGTCGTATAAATATGCACCAACATCAAGAATGACAAATACATTTATTGCTGAAGGTACTGATAAAAATGAGGATATTATTGCGTCGATTGACTATGGCTTATATGCTAAAAAAATGGGTGGAGGTTCAGTAAATCCACTTACAGGTGATTTTAATTTTGCAGTTACAGAAGGGTATATCGTGCGTGACGGAAAAATTTGTGAGCCAGTTCGTGGGGCAAGTCTTATCGGAAATGGTGCAAATATATTGATGGATATAGATATGGTTGGGCAAAATTTCCGCCAATCAACGGGTATGTGTGGTGCATCAAGTGGTTGGGTGCCAACAAATGTAGGGCAACCGATGATTAGAGTAAAAGAAATAACTGTTGGAGGGCGTAGCTAATGAATATACAATTATTATTTGACAAAGCAAAAGAGGCAGGATTTAGTGCATCAGAAGTTTATAGAGTTACAGTTGATTCGATAGAAGTTGGTGTAACTGACGCTACGGTAAAAAAGCATCAAATTTCTAGCTCTGATGCAATTTGCTTTAGAGGTTTAATGAATGGTAAGATGGGATATGCCTCAACAGAAAAAATATCAGATGAGTCAATTGAGCAACTTATTATAAATGCAAAAGACTCAGCACTATTGATTGAAAAAGATGACCAAGAGTTTATTTATTCTGGAGATGGTCAATATGTTGATGTTGTGGCAGGCAGTTCGGTGGAATTTGACACGCAATTTTATATTGACACAACACTTGATGTTGAACAAGCAATATTAAAAACATCAGACAAAATAGTTAAAGTTGCAGACACACAGATGAAACACATGCAAAAAACAACGTATATAGCAAATAGCAATGGCTTAGAAGTTAAACAATATGCTAGCAATGCTATGTTATTTTCAAGCCCAGTTGCAAAAGATGGCGATGGAATGGTAAATGCATATGATTTTGCAAAAGGTGTAGACTATACAGCTATTGATATAGATAAGTTTGTAAAAACGGCAGTTAAAAATACACTTCAAAAAGTTGATGCAAAGCCTATGAAGTCTGGTTTGACAAAAGTTATATTTAGCAATAAAGTTATGGCGTCGTTATTAGGAATAATGTCAGGCAACTTTAATGCTGACGTGATGCAAGAAGGTAGGTCAAAACTTGAAGGGCTTGAGGGGCAAAAAATTGCAAATGAGCTTATAACGATAGTCGATAATCCTCACCTTGAAAATAGTTTTTCTAGCTGTGGGTTTGATGATGAAGGCGTGCCAACTTACAAGAAAAATATAGTTGACAATGGAACGTTTACGGGATTTTTGCACAACTTAAAAACTGCAAACAAAGCAGGTGTAAAAACTACAGGTAATGCAAAAAAAGCAGGAGTTACATCACCTATAAAAGTAGGGACAACCAATTTATATTTACAAACTGGTGAAAGTGAGCTTGAGGAAATGATTTTGGCAGTTGGGAATGGAGTTTTTGTTACAGAAATGGACGGTGGACATTCTGGGGCAAATGCTGTAACGGGTGATTTTTCGTTACCAATACGTGGACTGTTAATTGAGGACGGTAAACTTACAACGCCAGTTAAGCAAGTTACGATGGCGGCAAACTTTTTTGAAGTATTAAAAAATGTGGTTGCTGTTGGAGATGATTTTGAAACAACTCATATGGGTGCTGGAAGTCCATCAGTGTCAGTTGGTGAGATTTCAATAGCAGGAGAATAATATAATTATAGTGCACCTTGCATATTTTATGCAGGGTGTTTTTGTATTTATTCCTCAAAATAAATTCCTTGAAAAAGCACCAAAATTTTGAGATAATATATTAATAAAGGAGGCACACGCCTATGAATATTCTAATTTTAAATGCAAGCCCTAAAGGGCAAAACAGCGTAACGCTACAAACGGCACTGTATTTACAAAAGAGATTTCCAAACCAAAATTTTGAAATACTACACTGTGGACGAACTATAAAAAAATTTGAAAAAAACTTTGATCCAGCAATAGAACTGTTAAGACAAGCCGAACTTATTATATTTACATATCCCGTATTTACGTGCCTTGCACCGTATCAACTGCACAGATTTATCGAACTGATTAAGCAAAGCGGGATAGACCTTTCAGGTAAATTTGCAACACAACTTACAACATCAAAACATTTTTATGATATGACCGCCCACAAATATATAGAAGAAAATTGCTATGACTTAAAAATGAAATACATTAGAGGATTGTCAGCAGACATGGATGACTTACAAACCGAAAAGGGCCGACTTGAAGCTGATGCATTTTTTGAAAAAACGCTTTTTGACATACAAAATGATATATACAAAACGACTACAGGAATACAATCGGCATTTGTAAGGCAACCTTATAAATATACTACAGAACCTATTCAAAAACGTAGTGGAAAAGATATAGTTATTGTAACAAATTCAAGTCCCCAAGACACCAATCTTGTCAACATGGTTACCGAGGTTCAAAATAAATGTGCATATCCAGTTAGGGTAATCAATATTAGAGAATACAAATTTGCAGGTGGCTGTCTTGGTTGTTTTGATTGTACAATAAGTGGGAAATGTATATATAAAGATAATTTTGATGAGTTTTTGCGTACAGAAATTCAAACAGCAGATGCTGTTATATATGCATTTGCAATCGAAAACCACTACACTCATTCCAGTTTTAAATGTTTTGATGACCGTCAATTTTGCAATGGGCATAGAGCGGTAACTCATGGAAAAATTACAGGTTATATCGTGAGTGGCGACCTAAGTCATGAGCCAAATATTCAAACACTTATCGAAGCTAGAAGTGAAGTTTCGGGAATGTATTTATGTGGTGTGGCAACTGATGAACAGGATACGCAAAAATCAATAGATAACTTTGTAACTTCGCTTGACTATTGTATAGAAACAAAAATGACTGCACCAAAAAACTTTTATGGTGTGGGAGGTATAAAAATATTTAGAGATTTAGTATATTTGATGCAAGGATTTATGCAAGCAGACCATAAGTTTTATAAGGAAACTGGAGTATATGATTTTCCTCACAAACAAAAAGCTATGATTTGGGGTATGAAAATGCTTGGCTTTATGATGAAATTTGAGAAAGTGCAAAAAGAGATGCGTAAAGAAATGCCAAAATACATTTTAATGCCATATCAAAAAGTTCTTGATAACACAAAGCCAAAAAACGACTAAAATGCATATGACACCAAGGAGATGACACAATGACAAAATTAGAACAAAGCTTATTTACAGTACAAACTATAGTAAACACAGACTTGCCAGAAGTAGTAAATGATAATTTGCCGCCACATTATTATGAAATATATAAGGAATTTAAAACCGACTATAACAAATGGATACGAGTTGTAGTCGAACGATCAAAAGAAACAAACGAGTCACGTACAATTAAAGTTGGGATAAGCGGTTTAAGTTTTTTGCAAACGTTTGAGGCTTGTAAATCACATTATAGAGCATTACTTGGTATGGAGAAAAAGCAACTAAATCGTTTGCATAACGTTGAGCAAGAAGTGGGAGAATTTGAATCGCTTGTTTTTATAAAACAAGATATAGAACAACGAATATCTGAGCTTACACATAAATATCAAAGATTGTGTGAGCTTTTAGATACATTTTTGACGGAGCTTATTTATGCAAGTGATGTTGCACAAATTGATATAATTGGGCTTGACCAAATAGTTGTAGATGAACAAAAATTATTGGCGATAATTAAACGCCACAAAAAATCAAACAATATAAAAAGTAGCTGGACAACAATGTCTATGATACGAGAAAAACTTGAGGGAGTACAGCTGGATTGGCAACACGTGCCAGGCGAAAAAGGCTATACAAAACGCATCGCAAGCAAACTTTTGGACGCTCCAAAACCAAAAGAAATCAAAGTTCACAGCACAAAAATTGACCTTATTTTTAGCAATAGGCCAAAACGAATCAATAAATCCTTTAACATGCTGACTGGTCTATCGGATCACAACCTGACTCTGATAGCCAGGAAGCTAACTAAAAGGCGTTTTACTGCATTTGTCCAAGAAGGGGAATCTTTAATCATCCCCAGAAATAAGCAGGATGGATTTAAAAGTGCTGTACAGAACATTGATTGGGAAGCCGTACTGGTTGGAAATTCTTTGGAAAACAACAGTCAAAGATTAATGCAAAAACTACAGAGTACAATTAATGACTTTACATGTAGACAAAGACGTAGGAAAAAAAATAACATAATTCCTTGGATGAACACAACTGTCTTAAATCTAATGAAAAGACGAGACATGGCTCTAAAGATTGCTCTCAAGTCTAAATTAAGCAGTGACAGATATACTTTTACTATGCTTCGTAATAAGGTTGTCAAAGAGCTTAGGACATCAAAGGCAAACTATTTTCTGAACATAATAGAAAAAGCAGGAGGAAATACAAAAAATATTTGGAACCAACTAAGAAAACTAATGGGGCAAAATGTTAATAATACCAACTCAATTGCAATTAATGCTAATGGAACACTTTTGAGCAACCCAGCTGAAGTAGCAGTTGCTCTTAATCACCATTTCATTGATTCAGTAGCAGACATTATCAAGTGCTTTCCCCCTACACATATTATGCCCTGCCAAAGTAGACATACTGAACCAGCCTTCAATCTAGAAACTATTACAGATTCAGATGTTCAGAGAGTAATTGGATCTCTTCGGTCTTCCAAAGCTATAGATGTCATTGGTATGAACACAGTTATGCTTAAGGAGCTCTCTGCATCCTTAGTATATCCTATTACTCAAACTGTAAATCTTTCAATTGCTCAGGAAACTTTCCCAGATGTGTGGAAACTAGCTGCTGTTTCACCCATATTTAAAGGTGGTGATCAACAATCTGTCAGCAACTATAGACCTATTAGTATCTTGCCGGCGGTTTCCAAAGTGGCAGAAAAACTTGTTGCTGAACAAATTATAAATCATTTAAACACCAGTTCCTACTTTTTGCATCCAAACCAGTTTGGCTTTTGCACTAATCATTCCACTGAAACTGCCAATTGCTATTTCATTGAAAAAATTAAGTTAATGCTAGATAAAGGTGGTGTGGTTGGTGCTGTATTTCTAGATCTGAAGAAGGCCTTTGATACCATCAATCATGGCATACTTCTTGGTAAACTTTCCACATTTAACTTTTCATCAGGCACCATTAACTGGATACAGTCATATTTAACAAATAGGTCTCAATTTGTTCGAATAAAGAATCATCAGTCCGATACTAATTCCTTAGCTGCAGGTGTTCCCCGGGGTTCCATTTTGGGTCCACTTTTATTTTCTTTATATGTGAATGATTTGCCAACGGTGTGCCCTAATTCAAACACCATAATGTATGCAGACGACACTGTAATTTTTATGCATGGTAGCAGCGCAGCCCGAGTCGATGATCAGTTAACAAACTCAATGCAACACATCACAGACTGGTTAAAGCAAAACTGCCTTCAACTGAATGTCTCTAAAACAGTGTGCATGTTTTTTAGTAAAACTAAAATTCACTGTCCAGAGCCTGATGTGATTGTAGATGGGGAGCGACTGCGTGTTGTCTCAGATTTTAAATACCTTCGGGTGGTCATTGATAATAACCTCACCTTCAAAGAACATATCAAAAAGGTTTCTAAGTGCATTAAATTCAATTTGGCAAACTTTAGACATGTTCGCAGTTGCATGTCAACTACGGCTGCACTAATGTACATGCACTCAATGATCCTCTCCCATATAACATATTGTTTGACAACCTGGTCTCAAGCTAGCAGCACTGCTCTCAAACCACTATTTTCTCTATATAAAAAAACCATTAAAAAGCTGGACAAGAAATCCAACGATTATCACCACTGCCATATTTTATTGAAATACAAGTTGTTACATTTGGAAAATCTGATCAAATATGCACACTTATGTCTAATGTACAAAATCATACATGGACTTGCTCCCCCTGTACTGAACCAATTTATAAAGGTGGCTTCAACATCTACACGGAGTGCAGCTAGAGGAGATTGTGTGGTCCAGTTTAGAAAAAGTGCTTTTAGTCAGTCTGCATTCTCAATCAGGGCTGCTCATGAGTGGAACTCCATTCCAACCGACATCAGAAACCTTTCAAATTATGCTTCTTTTAAATCTTTTTTAAAAAAGTGGTTAATCAGTGGTCAAGGCTGTCAACATTAAATTTTAGTACTTAATTTTCCTCCACGTTTGCTGCCCTGCCTGACGGTGTTTCCTGATGCCATCTGTCATGTTATTTGTCAGTTTGTTTATTATGACTGTCTCTTTTGTGCATGGCTGTTGTTGCTTTTTGTGCATGGCTTTTTATTATGTGTGTAGTGTCTATGTTCCATTTGTTTATGGCCTGTTAGTTTGTTACTGTCTCTTGTGTTACTAATGTTGTTGATATTGCTGTTGCTGCTTAATGTTGTTCCTGTTTTTGTTTGTAGTAATTGTCGGTTGTTGAGTGTATGTTAGTTAGTGTGTGTATGTTTTTTAACCTTTTAATCTTTATTCAGAGCCCTCTTATTCTGTAATGTTCTATCTGATTATATCCTAATCTTTTATTTTCTTTTAGGGTGACTATTTTACATCAGTCCAGGGACAGCAGATGCAAAATAGCCTTTTGGCTAATTCTCCAAATGGGCGGAAAAATCGAAGTTACTTATACTGATGGTGATACTGAAGAGATAGCGATTCTTCCAAGTATGATAGTTGCATTTGATACTAGCAGCACAGGTTCTTCAACTGTGGAGATAAGCTATGAAGGTAAGTCTACAACTTATTCTATTAATGTATCACATCCTACTATCTATTTAGCTGTTGCTGCTACTACTTCTAATGATGGAGTTCAGGCTGAAATTTCAGGAACAGCTTATGAAGGGATAGCTGCAGACAATAAGAAAATTGGCTATATTGAAATTAATGGAACTAAATTATTTACAGATAGTAGCAATGCATTTAGTCTGAATGTATTTGCCAATGGCAAGTATACAGTAAGTGCTATAGCAGAAAATGGCATAAGTGGAGTGTCTGAAACTGTAGAAGTAACTGGAATTGATACTACAGCACCAACAATTCAGTTTAGTTATGATTCAACAGACGCAAGTAAAGTTAGTGTTATAGCAATAGACGATAACTTAAAGACAGTTACTGCTAAATCTGGCGATGGCTCAGCAGATGAAACTTATGATATGCCTAATCCATCAGATGGATCATATGACAGTACTAATGGAATTTTCATACTTAATGATTTTGCGCTTACTGCAGGTTCTAATATATTTATTGCTGAAGATGAAGCTGGTAATAGCACTACAAGTGTATTATTACTTACAGCAGTAGCGATAGGAACGTCGGCAGAACCAACGCAAATAATGATAGAGTCGCCAGATAACGATAGCTGGACTAATGAGGATGCGGTTATTACAGTAGGTGCGTATAATCCGGTTGATGGAGTTGAGGAGGTAACAGTTGGTGGAGTTAGCACTTATGGCACTAGCTTAATGAATTCTAGATTAAGAAGCACAACTGCATCAGCGTATCAAATGGTGGATACAACGCCGGTTTATAGCCAAATCATTTTAACAGGAAATGAATCAGTGGATTATACAATCAATGTGGCGGGTGGAACTTACACTCAAACTATTGATGTAACTAAAATCGATAAAGATAAACCACAAATTACAGGAACTGTTGAAGGAAATACGGTAAATTTAAATGTAAGCGATGCTACATCGGGTATTAAAACTATTGCTTTACCAACGGGCGAAGTAATTAACTTTGATACAGATGGAACTAAATCGTATAATACGCAGTTTTCATTAACTGCAGATGGGAATGTGGATGTTACAGCAGTGGACTACGCAGGAAACGTTACAATCCAAAGCTTTAATTTGTCATATGAGCCACCAGTAATAGGAATTCCAGATGTAGAAACACCAGAAATCGAAATTCCAGAAATCGAAATTCCAGAGACAGAAACTCCAGAAGTAGAAACTCCAGAAGTAGAAACTCCAGAAGTAGAAGTTCCTGAAATCGAAGTTCCTGAAGTTGAAGTTCCAGAGACAGAAACTCCTGAAATCGAAACTCCAGAAGTAGAAACTCCAGAAGTTGAAGTTCCTGAAACAGAAACTCCAGAAATCGAAACTCCAGAAGTTGAAGTTCCTGAAATCGAAGTAACACCGTCTTATGATAACTATGCTATCACATACCCAACAATTAGCCAAACAGCTAATACGAGTAAAACGGTAGTTGACGAAGTTACAGAACAAGTAGAATTAGAATTAGCACAAGTAGAACAAGAATTAGAATTAGAACAAGTATCAGCATTAACGTTTATAGAACAAATTGCAGCAAACTTTACAAACAGCAAAATTGTCAACAGAGAATACGTAGGATTTGCAGATGTATCTGCGGATGCATGGTACGCTGATGGTGTAAAATTTGTATACGAAAGAAACATAATGAGTGGTACTCAAGTTGGATTTGAACCACAAAGCTTAGTAACAAGAGAAGTTATGGCCGCATTAATATTTAATCTTTCAGGTCAGCCACAAGCTACGGAAGCTGAGTTTAGCGACGTTTCGCAAAACGCTTGGTATGCGCCAGCAGTAAATTTCTTAGCTGAGATTGGATTAACTAGCGGAATTGGAGATGGTAAGTTTGGAACCGGAGATGCTTTAACTAAAGAGCAAATGGTTGTGTTCTTATATAATTACGCAAATCTAATCGGCAAGGATGTATCAGCAACAACGTCATTATCACATTATGATGATGCGCCATCTGAGTGGGCAGCACAAGCGATGAGCTGGGCTGTTGCTACAGGATTGGTTGGTGGAACGAGTGAAGTAGAGCTTGGAGCGACTGACTCTGTTACTAGAGCGCAAGCAGCGGTAATTATTCAAAGATTTATGCAATAGATTTATGTAGTAATAAAGAAAAGCCCTCGACTAATGTCTGGGGCTTTTTTTATGTAAAAAAAATATTCGTATAGTGATGCTTGCGCAATGATGATTGTATAAAGGGATAAAATAAATTTAAAAATTGAAAAAAGCTCTAAACCGTCTCCACAGGACTTAGAGCTTTTTTCGTTTCGACTTTTGACTAGTTTCGACTTTACCCAAATAATAGAGGGTAGCAATATTAGGATTACCAAATATTGTCTTTATTATACATATTTTCTAAAAAAATTTTGAAAAACTTTTTTTCAGATTATTTAGAGAGGGGAAACGCCTTAGCGGATGGCGTTAAACCGTAATACCTATAGCATTACCTATTTGTTTTTATTTTATACATGATATTTACGATTAATATATATTTTTTTTGCTAACACTTTAATAGGCTGTTAATAAGCTGTTAATTTAGGTTAATAAGCTGTTAATTTAGGTTAACGATATAAAGGAGTGATTATTTGAAGGTTATTGTTGCTGAGAAACCGTCTGTTGCAAAAAATATTGCCGATGCATTAGGCATTAAAATTAGAGAAGACGGCTACTTTAAAAATAATAAGTATTTTGTAACTTGGTCTTATGGCCATTTGCTTACATTGTGGGACAGTAAAGATTATAATGAAATTATGGCTCGTTGGAATATGCAAAACTTCCCGTTTGTTCCTAATGAGTATAAATATAAAGTTAATCAAGGTCGCGGTAGTTTAAAGTATGCTTTGCCACGCCAACTTAATTGTATTAAAAATTTAGTGGAGTTAGATGAGGTTGATGAAGTTATTTCTGCTTTTGACTACGATAGAGAAGGGCAGATTATTGGGGATATTATTTTTCAGTATTTAAAAGTGCGTAAACCTATTTCTAGGCTATTGCTAAATGAGTGGACCGAAGCTGAGGTGTTAAATGGCTTAAAAAGTTTAGTTTCTAACAATGAGTTGCGTCCGCTGCGAGATTCGGGGCTGTGCAGACAACATGCGGATTGGTTAATCGGGATTAATTTAACGTCGGTTGCTACGCTTCGTTATAGGCATGGAAAGGAAATGTTTAATATCGGCCGTGTGTTGTTGCCTACGCTTAAGTTAATTTATGATAGAGAACAAGAGATTGCTAATTTTAAGTCGGCAACTTATTTTAAATTGCAAGGTTTGTTTGCGGTGGCAGATAAGAGTTATTTAGGCGTTTATAATTTGCCAAACAATCCGTATGCGCCTAAGTTTGATGACGAAACGAATAATAAGGCTGATAATAAAGACAATCAAGATAAAACTGGTTCGTCCAAAAACGAAAAGTTTTGCGATAAAGCTTTTTTAGATAATTTGGCTAATGAGATAAAAGGTAAAAAGGCTGTTATTATTGATAAAACCACTAATTTAAAAAATGAATATCCACCTCCGCTTTATAATTTAACTGGTTTGCAAGGTGACATTAGTAGTAAGCATAAGCATTTGACTGCTGATAAGGTATTAAAATTAGCTCAGTCGTTATATGAAAAGAAAAATATAACGTATCCTAGAACTGCAAGCACTGTATTGGACGAAAGTTTAAAGGATAAAGTCAGCAGTGTGCTTAATGTGGTTAAAAAAGGGCGCGAATATGCGTCGGAAATTGTGTTTCA
>LNZQ01000033.1 GCA_002007315.1 Epulopiscium sp. Nele67-Bin004 | reverse complement strand
AACTGTTGTAGTTGTTTCCGTGCTATCTTCTTCAGTTGTTGTAGTTGTTGCAACAACACTTCCTGATGCTCCGTTAGTTGTTGTGCTTGATGAAGTGCTTCCACTTCCGCTAAGTGCTGTTAATACTCTGATTGATACTGTCATAGTTTCTCCATCAACACCTTCAAATACTAATGTGTAAGTTCCTGATGTGTTTGTGATGTGTCCAACGATTTGACCGTTAACAAGGATATTACCGCTTGCGTCAACAACTTGGTTTGTTCCTTGGATAGTTGCTGTTGTGATTAAGTTTCCGTTTGCATCGTATACTACTGGTAATGTAAAGCTGTTTCCTGAGTAGTAAGTTACGGTTGATGAACCTGTGTAAGTGAAGTTTGGTGTTTCGTCTTCTTTGTCATCTTCAACTTCGATTTCTGGCTCAAGTTTGTTATCTTCTTCGTCGTCTTCGTCTTCAATTTCAACGTCGATATCTAAGTCTTCGTCTTCATCTTCATCTTCTTCATCTGTTTCTTCTTCATCTGTTTCTTCTTCATCAGTAGAACCTGGTGTGAATGCTATTCCAGTGATTTCAACTTCAACAGTTTCACTTACTGCTGCAATTGTAGTCGTTCTAACAACTTCACCTTCAGCGTTCATTTCTTCAATAACAACTTGTCCTGTATAAACTAGAGTGTTGTCATCTTCTGCTGTGTCAAGCTTACCTTTTAATGAAATATCATTGATAGTTACTTTAAGTCCGTCAAGGTCAAACCCTTCACCTTTTAATAACTTGATTACTGCGTCATAAACAGTATCTCTTGCAACTTCAAGTATTCCATCAAAGTCTAAATCTTTAACATCAAGAGCATCTTCAAACTCAACTGTTAAGTCTGCATCAACTGTTAAGTCTGCAAGTGCTCCACCAATGTCAGTGATAGCCTTGTCAACTAATTCAATTGCTGAACCTGTAGTTGTGTCTGGGTATTCAACACCGTCAAATGTTGGTGCTTGTGGTTCTGCAATTTCAACATCAACCTCATATTCAAAGTCTTCAAACTCGTCTTCAACTTCTGGATCAACTTCTGGCTCTGGCTCTGGTTCTGGTTCTGGTCCTGGTGTTACTGTTGTATCAGCTGCAATTTTTACAACTCCAGATTTTTCCTCGTTGTTTGCTGTATTTTTAATTTCTTCAACTGTAATTGTATATGCAAGTGTTTTTACCCCATCTGCATCTACCTCGAATGCTTCTGCGAATTCTACATATACATCAAAGAATTCAAAGTCATCATTTGCTAATTTCGCTGCTGCTATTGCATTATTTACAACTGCTTTCGCATTGTCAATTGTTGATCCTTCCGCCAGTGTTTCTGTTGGCACGCTAATTAGGCTTAACATAATTGCTGCACTTGTTGTTACAGTTTCTCCACCTGTTTCTGGATCTTTCACTTCAAGTGGTGCAATTGCTACTTCATACTGTTTTGTAGCACTATTTGCGTCATTATCTGTTTCTTCAACTGTTAAGTCAAACACATATGACCCTGCCGTAGTTGTTGTTGGTGCTGTAAAGCTAACTGTTTCTACATCAACTGTAAATGCTTTGTTTGTTATTAGCTTAGCCGCTTCCGCTAAAACTTGTGTTTTCGCTGCTGCTTCATCTGCTGCTACTGCTAAGTCGCTAAATTTTGTTGGAAGTAAAAAGTCTGCATTTGGCTCGTTTACTTCTGGTTCTGTTACTTCTGGCTCTGGATTCTCTGGGTCGATATTAACAGTAAACTCAATAGTATCTTTACCTTCATCTCCTGTAACTGTAATAACAACAGTAAGCGTTCCTATACCATCAACATCAACGTTATCTGTGTACGCAGCTTCCACTTCAAATAAGTCTGTATCAACATCAAGCTTTTTTAATTCCGCAACTGTAATTAATGCGTTAATTGCTTCTTTTGCTCCGTCAACTGTTTTTGCTGTTTCTGGGAAATCGATACCTTCAATGATTGTAGTTGCTTCTTCAAGAGTTTGATCAACTTGTGGAGCTGTAATTTCAAAGTCTGGAGTAAATGTATGACTACCTGTATAGTTGTCACCAGTAGCACTAATAGTTACTTCACCTGTTTCTTCATTTTTAATAACGTCGATAGCAACTTCTTCACCGTTATAACCAGCGTAAACTAATTTGTAGTCTCCATCTGCATTTGCTGCTGGATTTCCTGATAAGTCATATTCATAAGCCGACTCGATTCCTGTTGCAAGAGTACCATCTGCATTAAAGATAGATTTTTCAACTATTTCAACATTATAGTTAAAAGTTGCTTCCGGTATGTTGTTATAGAAAATTTCAAGTCTAAGTGCATTTGCATACTCTCCAACTTTTAACCCTGTAACCATTGCTGTCGCTCTTTCAGCCTGATTTCCATCAACTCGAACATCATCATTTACTGTTGAAAAGGCTGGACGCATGTTCTCATTAATATAAACGTCTGCATCAAAAGAAACTTTTACTTCTTCACCATATACAAAGTCATCATGCTCAATGATTGGTCTACTAAGCTCTGGAGAACCCGGTGTAAGTGTAAGTAATTCTGCTGCCGTCATATCATTGTAGTTTCCATCAGCACCTGTTGCTGTACTCTCTGCTCCATTGTAAGCTACACTTATAACAAGATCATTACTATATTCTGCATGCCCAGATGGTAATTCTAATGTAACTGTATACACCACCCCTACAACTTCACCGTCTTTTTCTTGTTCAGATACTGAAATATCCCCAATGATCTCCATCACTTGTGATGCACCGCTCGCATCGTCTGCAGTAAATTCCATTGCCTCTGGCTTTAAATTTCTAGCATAAGTTCCTGCTGCTGGTTCATAACTATGATCGTTTGTATAAAGCATTTCAAACGATAATGTTACTTGGTCTTCACCAAGGTAGCTATAACTTTTAACCATTTGAGCTGGTGTAATAACGTTAGCTGGGTCCATTGCGTCTACCACTTCTTCTACTTGCGTTTTAACTTCAATATTTGCTGGTACAAATCTTACTGGCACAGTACTTATATAAGTTGTTTTATCTGGCGACCATGTATATTCGTCATTAAACTCAAAACTATTAGGTATAATGTCTATAGTACCATTCTCATTCTCAACTTCTTTATTAATTAGTTTTACCGTATATTTAACTAAATCATTTGAGTCTTTTCCAACAACAAGCTCTCTATCATCGTTAAATTCAGCTTCCATAGTATAAGTTTCACCTACAACTAAGTCATTTGTTAAAGTTCCAGAATATATACTTTCATCTGCTACTGCAAATCCAAAATCATCAATTACAATATCGTCACCAAAATAATGTAATTCTAAATACTGTTCGCCTGTTCCTGTTAAATTGTCAACTTCAACTTCAACTGTTAAGTGCTCAATATCAAATGTAGCTGTACTTGTCTTACCTTCAGTTAAAGTTACCTCGCCATCATCAATTGAAACTACAGCTTGCGTATAATGTATTTTTCCAGCGCCTTTTCCAGCGTAAATGTTATCTCCAAATGATTTAACTACGATAGTTTCTCCATGTTCATACCCTAAAGTATTAGGATCTGTAGTATACTTGTCATTAAGATCTGTAGCAAGAGTGTCCAAAGTTTCATTCCAGCCTAATACTTCATCTGCAGTTATACTTGCATGCAGATCTAAAACTTCAACCGATATAGCTATCTCATTATTTTCGTCCCCATCATATTTTACAATTGGGTTTGCAGCATTAACTGCTGGTGTCCAAGTTGCTGTTTTACCATCATTGTTTAAAATAGCTTGCCCTGACTCAAAGCTTATGATTGATATAGTTACATTTTCATTTTCTCCAACTAAAGAACCCTCTTTATCGTCTTCATTATCGATTAAAGTAGCGTTATTTTCTATTACTATACCTGTTAAACCTAATACGTTTAGTTGACCTAACACTTTTAGTATACCATCGTTAACTATTTTACTATTATCTGCAAGCATAACAGTTCCATAAATAGTAAATGTTCCTTCATTAGTAATATTAGTAACTGTTACTATTGCATTTTCCTCAACTGTTACTGTTCCTTCACTTGTTATTTCATCAACTACAACTTTATTATTTAATGTTCCAGCTGCAAATGTTCCATAAGTGTCAACTTGGATATGACCACTGTTGTTAACGGTACCTGTTACATTTATACCAGTTTCAGCAGCCAAAGTATATGTTGTTGATACTTCTTCAACCCCTTTTACACTCATTGTTCCAGTGTTCTCAACTGAACCCGCTGTAATAGTAGCTTCAGCAATTGCTGTTTTGTCTCTTCCTGCTCCATCTACCCCTTCATCTGAGTCTGCATTTACTATTACTTGTCCATTGTTTGTTAACTTATCAACCACTAAAGTTGTTCCAATAGCAACGTCATAGTCTGCCCCTAAGTTATCAATAGATAATGCATACGCTTCAAGTTCAAATATTGCACCTACTTTATTAGTTAAGGTTTTAAATTCTACTTCATTATCATATCCTTTTGTTATATCACCTTTTAAGTCTCTATACCCTAACTTTATCGTACCTTTGTTGATAGCGTCAATCCCGTCTGCTTCGATACTTCCAAGCGTTAAGTTTCCATTAAAAGTAACTTCAGCATCAGCATCAGCTTCAATACCAATAGTATCAATTCTACCTGATCCATCAATAGTTGCTGTTAAAGGGTCCCCACTGTCTCTTGCTAGTCCAGATGATCCACCGTCATCGTCATCATCATCGTCATCACTAGATTCAGCGATTGTAATCATTCCATCTCCAGTCCCGTTTACAAGCCCCTCAACAGTAAGAATCGCACCATCTTCAAGTGTAATTCCACTATCTTCAGTCAATACAACTGTTACATCCGCAGTAATTTTTAGTGCATATCCTGCTGGAACGGTAATTTCAGCACCTAATTCTAATGTACTTTCATCTCCTGCAACGATAGTAACTTTAATTGCGTCTTTTGCTTCTTCTAACTCCGTTAAATCAGTTTCAAAAGCTTCATTAATCGTTACTGCATCGTTCGTCCCATCTAATTCAACTTCTATCTCATGATAATCTACATCCTCAACAACTACATCACTTGCAACTGTTTGAACAACCGCAGTTGTAGTCGCCGTGCTTGCATAAGTTGCCATTGGTACAGTCGTCGCTGCAACCGTTACCGAAAGAATACCAGCCAACATTCTTTTTACTTTATTACTCATTTTATAATTCCTCCGTTTTTCTCTGTTGTCATTTTTAAATTTTGGTTATTTTTATAATTAGTTTTAAGTCCGCATTTACCAGCCGTTTTTCACCTATTCGCCTCCACGCAAAATAAGCTATACACGCTATTATTCGCCTATAAACAGTCCCCTTATATTATATGTTTATTACGAATTTATAAATAAAGTTACAGTTAGTTTTCATCTATGTAATAATATTTTAAATATCCCTTGCTGTCATACAACATAAAAATCATTTAAACATTATCTATGTGAGTGCTACCATCTACAACTACATACGTTTTAAAGTACAGTATAGCTTGAACCAGTTGCGCTACCTAAACAAAATTATATCGGACTTTGGCGAAATATGCAATAGGGCAGGGGCGTATTTTTTATTTTCGACATATTTCACATAGGCATACGACATACGCCTAGTAGCTGTTGTATATATTATTATTTATTAAACTTATGACTAAATTATCAAGCAACAATTATAACTATTTGAATAGCTGTCATTTAAGTTGCTTTGACAGGTGGTAAGGCATGACATGGTATAAATAGCCGTTATATTATCAGGGCACAAAAAAAAGGGGGCAATCGCCCCTACAATATTCGCACCCTGTACGGGCATTGGCCGCCCTTCCCTTTTCGCCCCTGCATTCGGGCGACCGATGATCGCCCCTACAATATTCGCCCCTGTACGGGCGGTCACTGGCCGCCCTTCCCCTTTTTTCCTGCCGCCCTTCCTTTTTCCCCCTGCAATCTTATGCATTTATTTGTGATACTATCTCTGTCACTTGTTGCGTTGATATGTTTAGCTCTTCTGCTATTTCTTCAATGCTTAGTTTTAGTCGTAAATATAGCGTCTTCACTTCACCTATTATTTCACCTATAGTTATTCCTTCTGCTTTTCCTTCTGCTTTTCCTTCTGCTTTTCCGTTGTCATACAACATTTTTCCTAACATCGTCATTTTAAACACCTCCACCATACTTTCTATTTCCTCTGGCTTTAAAAACTTTAGACCTAACACAAAAACTAGTGATTGTACATCTTTAGTTTTTTCTGTTTCAAATTCTTTTGTGAGTATTAACGTCTTTTTTATTATCTCCAATTTAGTTAACTTGCTACTCATCAGTGGCAAAAACGTTAAATCCATCAAATCTTGCTCTGTCAAATCTTCACCTTGTTTCAATCTGTTCTCAATCGTTTCGAATATTGCGTCACCATCTTTATTTGACATACAAATTGCAGTCGCCTTATAGTGTATGCTTCCAAACTTGTATTCTGTCGTTGGCCTTTTTATGTTGTTTGAATATATAACATACGTGTCCACATCTTTTCCTGTTTGTTGCGTCAAGTTTGCATCGTATGCACAAAACCTTGCATAGTCACTTCTTCCTTTGTTAGTTGTTTGAAATTCAAAATGCACATACGTATCATCTGTTGTTAGCCCCACATAGTCTAGCTGACCATTTTCAACTGTCACTTTTGGTTGTTCTGTATGCCCCATAGTTTTCACTGTTTTGTTTATGCCAAAATATTTTGTTCCGTATTCCCCAAACAATTGCATAGACCTTTTCATAACTAAATCTTCATACTTAGGTTGCTTATTGGTACTCATCGCTTCCTCCTTTGTTCTCTCTATATTTATATCATACCATCATTTTTATAGGTTCACAATACAAAAAAAGGGGCAATCGACTGTATTCGCCTCCCTGTACGGGCGGTCACTGGCCGCCCTTCCCTTTTCCCCCCTGCATTCGGGCGACCGATGATCGCCCCTACAACATTCGCACCCCTGTATTTGGGCGACCGATGATCGCCCCTACAATATTCGCCCCTGTACGCCCTTCCCTTTTTTCTGCCACTCCGCTATATAATTTTTATATTTGATGATTAAAATTCTTTATATTTGTGCATATTTATATTATTACATTATGAAAGGAGTTTTTATGCAAGTACGTGCACGCAAAAAAATCCGCCTCGCTGAATATGACTATTCACGAAATGGATTATATTTCATTACGGTATCTACAAAAAAACAATATCAAATATTATGGGAAATCCCAAACATTCATAAATTATCGTCCTACGGTAAAATTGTAGAAACTACTATTTTAAATATCCCAAATTATTACAACTATGTTTCCATTCATATATACACAATTATGCCTAATCATATTCACTTAATCTTACAACTGAAAAATTTTAGCTCTACTCCCTCATCAACTGTATCAAACATTATTAATGCTCTCAAAGGACAAGTCACACGCCAAATTGGTTTTTGTATATGGCACAAATCTTTTCATGATCATATCATTAGGGATATTAATGAATATGAAAATATCTATACCTATATACAAAACAACCCCTGCAAATGGATTAATAATCGTTATCCTATGCCATGATATTCGCCCCCTGTATTTGGGCTACAACATTCGCACCCCTGTACGGGCGGTCACTGGCCGCCCTTGCCTTTTCCCCCCTGCATTTGGGCGACCGATGATCGCCCCTACAACATTCGCACCCCTGTACGGGCGGTCACTGGCCGCCCTTGCCTTTTTTTCCTGCCGCCCTTGCCTTTTCCTGCCGCCCTTCCTTTTTTTCCTACTGGCACACTTCGCACCCTTGACACATTCTAACTTGGTCAACAAAAATTTCTTGCAACGTAATAATAAAATTTGGGTTATAAAAATCATACGCATTGTGTATCACAATATTTTTCGGGCAAGTCGTTATAAGTATGTGCATAACCAAATCTTCCTTTAACATGTCGCTCGTGTCAAACTCCCCACAATATCTCGCCACATAGTCTTTCGTTGCTGGCTTACCTTTTCGATACACTTCTATATCGCCCTGCTTTGTACAAAATAAGTCTATCGTTTCTTCAAGTGACTCCCCACTGCTACTCACTTCACGCAAAAACTCCAAAAACTTCACATAATCTTCCTTAGTTTCATAGTCATAAATAAATTGTTCAACAACCTCATTTAGTATAAATCTATATTTATCCGTTCTAAACGAAATCCACCCATCAACATTTATTGTCACACTATCTTCTAAAAACTCTAGTATTGGTATATACAACAAATAATGCGCTATGCTAGATATTCCATCTTGCTTTGGAATATAATTGTTATTTACGAACATATCGGCTATTTCTTGCTTCTGAGTTGGTGATAAATCTTGTCGTGCTTTACAATATTTATCTATAAATAATCTAAGTGTTTGTTTTTGTACAATATCTGCAACAGCTGATGCCATAATCTCTGTCAAAACTTCTATTTCACGTGAACTTGCACTATATGAAATTTCATAGCAATCTTCACCTTCAATACAACGCCACTTTCTTTTTAAGATACCCGAACTTTGAGTCTTTAGGGCATCTGTCAACTCATTTTGATAGCTATTTGTTAAAATTGTGTACCTGACCATACTAAGCCCCCTTATGCACTTCATTCTTTATTATATGCACCAACTTTTTTTAACTTACATTGTCTATGTTGGAATATTTAATATTTTTGTGACTAATAGTTATTGATATTGCACATAATATCGATAAAAAACATATTTTGGAGGTAGTTTTTATGTGTACAGCTCTCGCACTTAGCACGCCAGACGGACAACATCTATTTGGTAGAACTCTTGACTTAGAATATAATTTTGGACAATCAGTGGTATTTATTCCACGCCACTTTAAATATAATGATAATGGACTATCTTTGCAAATGAAACATGCCATTGTTGGTATGGGCATGGTGTACAAAGGCTTTCCTATGCTTGCCGATGCCATGAATGAACACGGTCTTGCATGTGCAGGGCTAAACTTCCCCAAGTTCGGTAGTTATAATAAGGAAGAAAGTGCAACAAAAAACAATATTGAAGTGTTTCGTTTCCCTATGTGGATACTTAACAACTATAGCAGTGTTGCCGAAGTTCGCCCCATTTTAGAAAATACACTTCTTATTGATAAAGAGGCGTTTGAGGGACTTGTTAACCCTGTTATGCACTGGATAATTACAGACAAAACAGGTGAAACGATAGTTGTTGAACCAACCGTGGACAGCTTAACTATACACGACAATCCTTATGGCGTGCTCACAAACGCCCCAAATTTTGACTGGCACAAAACAAACCTTGCACGTTATATACATTTATCATACGACCAAATTTCAAACTTTGAGTCAAGCACGTTAAACTTATCGGCTATGAGCCAAGGTACGGGTATGCTTGGTTTACCAGGTGACTTCACGTCGGCATCAAGATTTGTGCGTGCAACATTTTTGCGTGACGCAACTGTGTCAAACGTTCCAGACTTTGGTATCCCACAGTTTTTCCGCATACTAGACGGAGTGTCTGTTCCAAAAGGTGCAATGATGACAACTGCCCAAAAAATCGATTACACACAATACACAAGCTGTATGAATTTGGACACTGGCGACTATTACTACAAGACGTATGATGGCTACGGAGTGCATCGCATTCGTTTGCAAAATGAAAATTTGGATAGCACCGAACTAAAATCGTATCCATGCAAAACAGAATTTATAATCACGGAAGGAAATCACAATGATTAGACTACAACAACCACAAGATTTACCTACAATTCTTCACCTAGCACGAGAAGCCTTTTGGAACTTATACTTCCCTGGGACAGACATACATTGCGTTGTAAACAAACTTCAAAGCAGCCCCGACTCTATCCCAGAATTAAACTTTGTTATAACAGTTGACGGCAAAGTTCAAGGTGCAATTTTTTATACAAAAGCTAAAGTTGTTTCAGACGAAGGGACAACTGATGTTATAAGTTTTGGACCTGTATTTATTAACCCTGATATGCACCGAAAAGGGCTTGGACGCCAGCTCATAACACACTCCATAGAACAAGCAAAAAAACTGGGGTACGCTGCAATTATGACGCTTGGTTATCCCCATCACTATGAGCCTTATGGATTTGTTGGTGGCAAAAAATATCATATTTCTATGCCAGACGGAGTTTTTTATAAAGGTTTACTTGTGTTGCCTTTGTTTGATGGCGCACTTGACAACGTTTCAGGTCACGCTATATTTTCTGACGCACTTGAATGCACTCCTGCTGAAATAGAAAATTTTGATAAGTTATTCCCACCAAAAGTTAAGCTTGTTACCCCAAGCCAACAGGAATATGAAGTGGCATGTGCCCAGATTGACAATTAATTTACAATTTATTATTAAAATGTCTTTAATTTGTTCCCCGAATTGTGTTATAATAAGTAGAAAAAAATAGGGGGGAATTAAAATGATAGCAAAATCATCACCAGATTACCATGAAGGATTTGAATTTGGATTTAGAGCAGGTGAACAAGAGGGCTATGCCGTTGGACAAAAAAACGGTGTAAACCAAGGTAAATACGAAAACAAACTAGAAACGCTTCTTCATTTTATATACAGTGGTCAAGATATAGCTTGTTTTAAAGTTGAACATGGCTATAGCGATGAAATAAAAAGAACAGCTCAGGAGCTGTATTTGAAAGGTCTATCAGTCGAAGAACATTGCAAAGAAAAGTTTGTATCTTAATAATTAAGGAGAAAATTTGATGAGATTTGCAGTCATAGGCGATATACACAGCAACAAACCAGCACTACAAGCGACATTAGACGATATAGCACACCAAAATGTTGATTTTATATTATCAACAGGTGACTTAGTTGGATACTATTGTTATCCAAATGAGGTTATTGATTTAGTTCGTAAACATAACGTTGTAGCCGTTCAGGGCAATCACGATGAGGTCATCGCAAATTCTGACGCTACACAACTTCAAAATTACAATACAAACGATAACAATATAACAGCAAATGCTTCACGAATTTTCACAAACGCAACTATCACAGACCAAAACAGATTATATTTAAAGGCAATGCCAAAGGCACTAACTTTATCCGCTGGAGACAAAACTATTCAAGTGGTGCACGGTAGCCCAACATCAAACAAAGAATATTTGTATAACAATGAAGAAATATTGTTGCCACTATCAACAACTTTAACGACAGATATATTAATTTGTGGACATACACATTTGCCATACCACACGCAAATAGAGGACAAACACTTTATTAACGCTGGCACTGTTGGAAAGCCAAAAGAAGGCGATGGTTCAGATAGTTCATACATTATAGTAGAAGTTGACGAAGATGTTAGATGTGAAATTAGAAGAGTAAGTTATGATACAACTAAAATTATAAAATTTATCGTTGGCACGCCATTTATATCAGATGAGCTTGCTGATTTACTTGTTTAAAGGGGGCAAATACCCCCTATTTTTTATACCAAATATAATAATATAATCATGTGAATAGGATAAAAAGCATAAAAGATAAATTTATCGTATTTAGAACGTGTGTCTGGTATTAATGCTACCAAAAATACTGATAACACCGATATCATTTGCAACAACAAATAAAATGTTTCACTTCTCGAATTAAACCCGAATGTTATAGCTATAAACAAAAATACCGTCATAGGAAATGACAACCCTCTTTTTATAGCCATATAAAACACTACCACCGTTGCCACTCCATACACGCCATAATCTCCCACAGGTGCAAAACACATAACTATAAATAACGCAATAAACTTAAATATATATACAGCTATTAAGTTGCTTGGAATATTTATAATATACAAAACTAACAAGGCACACATAAACGTCCAACCAATGTTAAGACTTGAAAATATGTGAGGATACCTGTTAAGGTCAAACAATAAGTCTATGTCTGCAACACCCGTTATAACTTGGGACATCATAAGTGCAAATGGCACTTGAGATACGATAGTTAACATTGTCATTCGACCAAAATATTTTTTGAAATTTCTTGTATGTATGAAGCCATTCGCAATTTTGTATGCAAATATAGGCATAGCAAGTCGCCCTATCGCCCGGCACATAAAAGTTTCATCAATCGCACCTGATAGGGGGGGCATAAGTAATATTCCAATATGGTCAATCAACATGGTAAGCATTGCAAAAATCGTGAGCATATGATTATCATTCCTTTCTTTCAAAATAGTATACCATTATATTCAATAGGATACTAGACAAAACTTAAAAATTTGTAATACAATAGACAAGAAGAAAGGTGATGATCTTATGTATCTAAATTCCCAAGATGGATATAACAACTTTATGGAGTCTGTGGCAGATGATATTTATGTAGACAAATCTATGATTATAAATATAATAAGCTCAAGAATAAATAAACGTAGTAAATACCTTTGCATAACTCGCCCAAGACGGTTTGGTAAATCTGAAATAACCTATTTGCTTGAAAGCTACTATAGTAGAGCTGTAAATAGCAAAGAAATATTTGACACACTTGCAATTAGTGACACTCCAAACTATCAAACGCATCTAAACAAATATAATGTTATCAAAATAGACTTTTCAAACGTGGACACTACAGCTAATACTTATGATGGGTATATTGGCAGAATAACTAAGTTTTTAAGTCGTGACTTAGAAACTACTTATAAAGATATTGACTTAACTGATATTACTGAAGTTGCTGATAAACTAAATATTATTAATCAAATAACAGGCGAAAAATTTATTTTTATTTTGGACGAGTGGGACTTTATATTTAACAAAAATTTGTATGCAGGTGAACAAGAAAAGTTTTTAGAGTTTTTGCGTAACTTGCTAAAAGGGCGCTCATATGTGTCACTGTGCTATATGACGGGCATACTTCCGATAAAAAAACATTCCACAGGTTCAGAATTAAATATGTTTAGTGAGTTTTCGTTCTTTAAAGATAAAACTTTCGATACCTTATATGGTTTTACAGAAAAAGAAGTCAAAAAATTATGTGAAACAAATTTTAACATATCGTATAACGAAATGGCTTATTGGTATAACGGGTATACTACTGCTAGTGGCAACAAAATTTTTAATCCACGTAGTGTAGTGGAGGCACTAAGTAATAATGACTGTCAAAGTTATTGGACAAATGTTGGAGCATTAAACGAAGTAGTAGAATATCTAAAACTTGATACAACTGGTGTAATAGAAGATGTAATTAAAATGATAAATTCAGAAAGCATCCCTATTTTAATTAAACGTGAATTTAGGGCTGGTTCTAAAATCCCCCAAAACAGAGAAGAAATTTATTCAGCAATGATAACTTGGGGATTTTTATCTTATAGTAATGATGAGGTCAGAATACCAAATAATGAACTTATGATAGAATTTGAACTAGCACTTACTGAAGATTGTTTTGGAGATGTTGCACAAATTATAAGTAATTCAAATGATATGTTGGTTGCAACCTTAAATCAAGATAGCGATAGAGTAGCACAAATTATCCATGATATTCATAATTGTGAAATTCCTATACTAAAATATACAGACGAAAACAGTACCTCTTGTGTACTAACACTAGCTTATTTATCAGCTAGAAATAAATATCGAATAGAACGTGAAGAAAAAAGCGGAAAAGGATTTGTCGACTTTGTGTTTCATCCAAAAAACAACTTAGACATACCTATTATAGTGGAATTAAAACGCAATAGCAATACGCAAGTAGCATTGAATCAAATACTAGAACGTGAGTATGCCAAAAAATATATTAAACAATATCAGAAAGATATTTTAATTGTAGCAATTAATTATAGTGATAAAAATAAAACACATTCATGCGAAATACAAAAAATAAAATATGAAAGATGAGTGATACATTGAAAAATTTAATTGAGTTATTTTTAGTGTTTGCCAGAATTGGAGCTTTCACATTTGGTGGGGGCTATGCCATGCTCCCTCTAATACAAGAAGAAGTCGTAAATAAGAGAGGTTGGGTTACCGAAGAAGAAGTTCTTGACTACTACGCTATTGGGCAAATGACCCCTGGTATAATCGCCGTAAACACCGCAACTTTTATCGGCTACAAACGTGGCGGATTACTCGGAGCTATAAGTGCAACACTTGGTGTTGTTGCCCCATCTATTATAATCATTACAGCTATCGCAACTGTGTTTGATACGCTTATGGAGTCAAATATCGTTGATAAAGCTTTTAACGGTATACGTATCGTCGTAGTTGCACTAATGGCTAGCGGTGTTGCAGGGCTTTCAAAAAAATCACTTATTGACAACCTAACAAAAGCACTGTTTTTTGCATCTATAGCTATAATGCTAATATTTTCACCATCGCCTATCGTAATAGTTGTAGCTACTGGAATTATAGGCATACTTTCTAATAGAAAGGCGGACACAGGCAAATGATAAACTCTATATATCTAATTTTATATTTGGAATTTTGTAAGATAGGTGCTTTTTCTGTTGGTGGTGGACTTGCAACTATTCCATTTTTGCAAGAACTTGTTGAGCAATATGGCTGGATAACACAACAAGAACTTATTGACATTGTTGCCATAGCTGAGTCAACCCCTGGGGCAATCGGTGTAAATGCCGCAACATTTATGGGCTACAAAGTTGCTGGCATTTGGGGCGGCATTATATCAGTGCTTGGGCTTGTATCTCCTGCTATAGTTATTATAGTTATAGTGGCTCGCATCTTTGATAAGTTTCGCAAAAATAAAACTGTGCAAGACGCCTTTTACGGCATACGTCCTGCTGCTGCTGGTATTATTGCTGCTGCCGCTATAAACGTTGGATTTGTTGCATTTGGATTTGGTGGCGATGACATAGCTTTTCAAATACTTAGAATAGCTGTTTGTGGTATCATATATTGGCTAATACAAAAATACAACAAACACCCAATATTTTTTATAATAATAGGAGGTATTTTAGGCATTATATTGCCACTGTAGGGGCGGTCACTGGCCGCCCGCTGTATTAAGGTCAACCGCCCACTGTATTCGGTCTGGCCGCCCGCTGTATTAAGGTCAACCGCCCACTGTATTCGGTCTGGCCGCCCGCTGTATTAAGGTCAACCGCCCACTGTATTCGGTCTGGCCGCCCGCTGTATAAGTTAGGAGGTTTTAAATGATAGGTTCAAGAACGATAAAGTCTGCTATCGGTGCAACAATTGCTATGTGGATCGCAATGTATATCGGGCTGGATTTTGCATATTCCGCAGGTATAATAACACTACTTAGTGTTCAATCCACACGAAAACAATCCGTCGAAATTGCCTTTAGACGATTTATTTCGCTACTTTTAGCACTAAGTTTATCAACAGGAATATTTACAGTTTTGGGATACAATCCGCTTGCTTTTGGTTTATACTTAGCTATATTTATCCCCGTGTGTGTAAAATTCAAAGTGCAAGATGGCATAACTCCATCATCAGTATTAGTAACTCACTTAATGAGCTTTGGGGCAAGCACGCTGTCTATTTGGCTTAATGAAATTGGCATTTTTATCGTGGGTGCAGGTGTTGCACTAATACTAAATTTGTATATGCCAAGCAACGAACAACAGATAAAACGAATCCGACGAAAAGTGGAAATGCTTATGAGTGACTTGTTGGGCGAAATTGCAGATGCAATAGAAAAACATAGCCCTCATCTAGTTGAAGAAGAACTTTATACCAAACTTGAACATGAAATTATAAGTGGCAAAAAACTTGCATACAAACACATGAACAACGCTTTAACTTCAAGTGTCATCACTCCATACGAACGATATTTTGATATGAGGAGCAATCAGTACCAAGTGTTATCTTACATGCGAAAGCGATTTGCCAACTTGTCTATGGATCTTGAGCAGGCACAACTTATTGCAAGTTTTACTCGTAGCATGGTCGTATGTGTTCAAGGTGACATATCAGCAAAAGATATGTTAACTCGCCTTGAGGAGCTTAGAGAACACTTTAAGCAGTCAACTTTACCTTCAAGTAGAGAAGAATTTGAAAATAGAGCAATGTTGTATCAATATTTAAACGATATGGAGCAATTTTTATATATCAAACTAAAATTTAGAGAAAGCCTTGACGATAGAGAATTTATGTTATATTGGCGAGGCTATAAAGAGGGGGTATAATTTTGTTTATTAGAATATTTTTATTGTATTTAATTTTAGCCAACATACTTGGTGCAATCGTTATGTATTCAGACAAACAACGTGCAATAAACCAAAAATACCGTATATCAGAAAAAACATTATTTTTGGTTGCACTAGCTGGTGGTAGCGTTGGCAGTATGATTGGTATGCATAAATTTAGACACAAAACGAAACACTGGTATTTTGTGTTTGGCATGCCAGCAATCGCTGCAGTTCAAGTAATACTACTTATAAACTTATACTTAATGATAAGCGGGTAAAAAATTTGTAACAAAATAGCCCCTACAACTATATACTAATTGTTGTGGGGCTTTTTCTCATGCACGTTTTCTTCCCTCATATAACATAATCGAAATATCAGAGCTTAATTTTGCACGCTGAGATTTGTGTTTTAATTTATCATAAATTTTGTGTTCATGTGTAGCTACGATACAGTCTATACCGTTGTCATTTGCAACATTAATTATTGTATCTAGTTGTGGACCAATTAGGCACATAATTTCGTAGTTGCTTCCTGTTAAAAGTGATTTGATGTTGTGTCTAATAGCTTGATGAGCTGTTTCGATGCTCTCCATGTTTAAGTTTGCAACAGAGTACAACAAACTTGGGTATGCATAGCAACTACTAAAAGTTAATGGGCTTGTAATGTATAACACAACTAATTTTGCACCTTGTGAAATTGCGACTTCTTCTGCATAAAGCAATGCTTGAGCGTCAACAGTGTTGGTGATAGGAAATAAAATTTTCATATAAATCACTCCTTTTTAGATGTCATATTTATATATATTATACCACAAACCTATCTACAATTATAGGGGGTATATGTATTATTCTATGCTAATATCGCATAAAAGTTTAAAGTTCTCGTTCAACTTTACCGATAATTCTTCTTGTGACATAGCTTGTCGCAATTTAAGTGAAAGTTTTGCCGTTTCTTCTGGGTACAAGTTTCCAAGTATAACGCTCGGTGAAAGTGTGTCAAAACTAATATGTCCTCGTTCTCGGTAAATAGTGATATTTTCTATAATATCGGACAAGTCGTCTATATTTTTGTTTGCTAGGTGTACCCCCATAAGCGTATTTGCTGTGCTGTTTGTTATATCAAGTGTGCACTCAGTATTTTTAATAGATAATTTCTTTGTAACCACAATAAAAACCTCCTAAAAATTAAAGGGGCGCTTGATAGCCACCCCCGCAAATTTATCTTACTATTATTTTATGCTACTTATGCAAATTAAATTCTTACCAGCGTCTACCGAAACATCTACCGAAATATCTGTCTGTATACCAGCTGTTTCCACATTCCCAACCGTAAGCATCTTCGCAAGTACTGCAATCAACTTCAACGTTGCAAACTGAAACGTAAGTGTTGCCACCAACACGTACAGTGCTTTTTACAACTGTTACACCGTCAATGTTTTCAGCGTGGCAGTGGAAGCGTGGTCTGTCTTCGCCACAACCGCAATCTTCGTCCATTGGAGGAAGTGGTTGAAGATGGCGATAATAAGTCAAGTAAAAGTGATAGGATAAAAGCAATACTTAATTTGCATGAATCTCTAAAAGATGATATTAAATCTATTAAAAAATATAAGAAATATAATTTTAATATAGAGCGTCTTATAACAGAGTTGGACCTCTCAGACATAGAGCGTTATATGCTTTACTGCATTACTGTTTATTCTTTGTATACAGACCCGCTTGCCTCTCTTTCTATGCGTAAACTTCTTGAGCTTGTAAGCACAAATACAGAGATATATATACGTAATTATAAATATATAGCACCAGAGAGTGCCCTTATAAAGTCGCAGATACTTACTACATCAAAGGATAATTTTTCCTCATCTATTGGGCTTGAAATAGGTCAAACACTTGTAGGCTTTAGCAATCCGAAGATACTGTTTTCTTTGCTTGAAGAAATGGATTATTCTGTCCTTGAAAATATTATAGGAGATAACCTCAGTACAGAATTTGTTCCGTCAATAGCTATAAATAAAAGAAAATTTGAATCTATTGTCGAAAGTATTACACCAAAAGAAATGGTAGCAGAGTTAGACAAATATGTTGTTGGGCAAAAGCGTGCCAAACGTGTACTTGCTGTGCAGGCGTATCTACATTATATGCGTGTGCAAAATGCATCACATATACCTTTTCGTTCAAATATCATGCTTATTGGGGCGACAGGTGTTGGAAAAACTTACCTTGCTCAAACACTTGCTAATATACTTGCACTCCCATTTGCAAGAAGCGATGTTACGACACTTACAGAAACAGGTTATGTTGGCGATGACGTGGAAACTGTTTTGTATGAATTATACAAAAAATCTGGCGGCGACCTTTCTATGGCAGAAAAAGGCATAGTGTTTTTAGACGAGATAGACAAAATAGCAAAAGCAGACGCTCATCAGTCAACAACAGGCAACCCTTCGGACAAGGCAGTACAAGAGGCATTACTTTCTATGCTCAATGGCGAGGAAATGAGAGTGCCCGAATTTGGCGACAGAAGAATGATGCATAGTTCTGAGGGAATACTTATGCATACAAAAAATATTTTATTTATATTTGGTGGTGCATTTGTTGGGCTTGATGATATTATAAGAGATAGGCTTAAAGGCGATAGGTCTATTGGTTTTGCCTCAAACTTAGTTATTGACGAAAAAACAAAGGATAATATTTTGAGCAAAGTTGATATTAAA
>LNZQ01000032.1 GCA_002007315.1 Epulopiscium sp. Nele67-Bin004 | reverse complement strand
GTTGCAAGAGTATCGTGCTCTTTTGAGAGGGTGTGGTTAAGCGAAGGTGAGAGACTGGTGAGTTGTGCGTTTGTGGAGCGACTGGACGAGAGCAGACAGTTAGCAGTTAGCTTAGCAGCTAGCAGTTGTTTTGGTGAACTGTGCTGACTTAAGTTGTCGGTAAATTTAGACTGCAGCTTCTCAAGACCAAGGTGGAGTCTTTCGTGTCCTGTTTGACTGGGCGTAAGGGTCGGAGAAGGTTACTTGGTCTTTTCTGTCGTTGATAATACCCATCGATGATATGATTATATCGGCCTGCCCCGTCTGCAACGCGGGAATCAAACCTGACCACGCCATATTTTCTATAACGACATCTCTGCCCAGATACTCGCCCAATGCATTGGCTATATCTATACTCACACCGTATGGATTGCCGTCTGTGTCTTTTGTCTCAAAAGGCGGGTAAGCCAGCTCCATAGCCACAACAAGCTTATTATCCTGCACGCAAGCCGCGCACAAAAACACCAGTAATAAACAATATTTCATTTCATACTCCTCTAACACAATAAATAGATTGTTAGTTATTTATATACAATAATATAGCTACAATATTTCCTCAAGTCAAATATATATTATTTTACCCCCCATCGGTATTTTTATAATTATAAAAATAATCACCAGCGCGACAACAGAAAATCCAATTAATAAATTTTATCGGACATATTTTTGACAAAAATCAAATAATCAATATATAATATAAGCAAGCATTTATTTTGAGGTTTTTATGAAAATCATTTTAATCGTATTTTTTATCTTTTCCGCTGCCTACTCACAGCAGGATTATTCACAGCACACCGCCATATCTATCGCGGCAAACACACCTATGTATATCTCTACATATTCCGATATATACACGGAAGAACCGGAGTATTATTATTACGAATACTACTATGAAGACGAGCTTCCGCAAGCCTCCCCTACCAATATCTACTCCCCGCCTTATAAAACATTCAACTACGAAAGATTCAAAACCAAAACCCTGCCCAAACTCTCTACTACAGATTCCATGCTCAGCAACCTCAACGGCTCTTTCTGGTCCGGTTCTTTTTGGTCGCTTAAATATACATTTTTGTACCCTTATATCGACGTTTCTTTCAAAGGCAGTACAATGACGCTGTCCACACTGGACGCCGCCGAAAATCTCCTGAGCGAAAATTCCTATGTCCTCACCCCTATCAAGATGTTCAAACCAAACGACGGTATCTTCGCCTTCCCCGACAAAGACGGGCAGATACGTTTTGTGTATATGCACCTGCTTTTAGAGCATTTATTGGCGATAAAGCTGGTCTCCACCTTCGAAGAAGCCGAAGAAGCCTCCAAGCAGAGCCTCACAGATTTGGGTGTCTTCACTCTGCGTTAATCCCACCCCACAGGCATACTCCGTACCACTCACTACCACATCTTGCAGGCTGTCTGCTCCACACAACTATACAATATCATTGGCGTGATTTTTGATAAAACAACACAGCCGCAGATTTTAGAAGTCTTTGAACTGTATATCTATTATATTCAATTCTATACTACACAACTCACTATCGTGCAATATTATTGAGCGTGATTTTTGATAAAACAGCAAGTTGCAGATTTGAGAAGTCTTTAACCGCGTATCTATTATATTCAATTCCATACTACACAACTTACTATCGTGCAACATCATTGTCGTGATTTTTGATGAAATAGTAAAGCCGTAGATTGTGGAGTCTTTTGAAAACCGCGTATCTATTATATTCAACTCCATACTACACAACTTACTATCGTACAACATCATTGAGCGTGATTTTTGATAAAATATATAGTATTTCGCTTGACAAAACGTCCGCAAATATGTTATAATATTATCAACAAATTTAGGAGAGATGGCTGAGTGGTCGAAAGCGGCGGTCTTGAAAACCGTTGTGCAGTAATGTACCGGGGGTTCGAATCCCTCTCTCTCCGTAGAATTAGGTAATTTAGAGGTAGGATATACCAATAAATTACCTTTTTTACTTATTAACTGTCAACAAAATGACAACAAATTGTCAACAAAAATCTTTCGCAATTCTATAGAAACTCTTAAAAGGGGTATCTAAGTATGGGATTGTATCAACGCAGTAACGGGGTTTATTATTTGTCTTTTTCAATGGACAATAAACGTTACCAAAAATCACTAAATACCAAAAACAAACACCTAGCCGATGAGCTTTACGCAATATTTCTCAAAGAAAAATTCTTAAAATCCACACTTCTGCAACTTAGCACTTCGTCAAATATAACTGATACACAAACCACCGAAAAACCAAAACAAGAATCGAAAAACTTCCATTCGCACTATTTGAAGTACCTAGAGCTTTGCGAAAGCAATAATCTGAGTATTCGTACGATTGAGGGTAAGAAATGGGCGTTAAAGCTGTTTAAACAGTACAAAATCAACACTTACAGCGATATAAATTCCGCAAAACTTGATAAATTTTGGCAATGGTCAAAGACGAAGTACAAAGATGACAGTAAACAGAATCAGTCCTGTGGCTTATACTGACAGGTAATTACAGCAGCCTCAGAGGAAAACAAACCCACAGTGATGTATTATGATGCAAATTTATTAGAAATTTTCATATCCTTATTTTATTTAAATATAAATCTCCTTATGTTGACCGCTTATGCGGAGCCATTTTTCCTCCAAAAGAGCTATTTCCCACAAAAATAAAAAGCTGGTTTTGGAGTTAATGCCCTGAACTTGCAAATAGCAACTGGCAGCTTAACACCAGGTACTAATAACAAGAGACTGACGGGAATGTGGCTAACAAGGGAAATTTATGTGAAAAGTATCTGAGTAATAAAGAAAATTTTAGCAGGATTTTTTGTTTCTTGGATGGTTTGTGGATGTGGCAGCTGATGAAGTGAAAGGACTTCTTATTTGAAGCATAACATTACCTTTCATTTGGACTTGATCAACAAATCAGTATAATGAAAGCAAAAAACAACCTAAATCATCTGTCATTTCAGGTTAAAAAAAAAGAAACAAAGAAAAACATCATAAAAGTCACAGAACTTGATAAACGCAATACAAAGATAAGCTTTTTAGTGCAGAAATGTAGTTTACATTCATCAGGCTCTTAAAAAAAACTTGTTTTTTTATTTGTTGTTTTTTTCAAAACAAGGCACTTTTTTTATATATATATATCTCCTTTCCAAGCCCAAGGTTTTATAGAGACACAACAGTACAGACAATCAGATATTAGACCTTGAATGCCCCTTTTCTAAGAAAATCTACAAATTCTCTGCACAGCTCTTGAGAAAGTCTCACAGCCTTTTTCACTGCCTTCTTCTTACCAGCAGGAAAATCTTCTGTCCTTCTGTGACTTCAGAGGTTTCTGCTTATCATGTTTGACTTTCCCAAATGGAAAAAACTTTCAAATTCAAAATATTAGTTTTTATCATGTAATGTGTGTCCATGTCTTGATGCTGCTACAGTAGGAGCCACTTTATAGATGAGTAAGCACGATGTATAAATGACATACACAATTACTTTCATTGTATTTATTAAATCAAGGGAAACTAGACTTTCTGTTTGGTTTTAAAGACGTCACTCATCCAAGAAAATCTTGTCAGTGCTTCAATTAATCCCATGTGGAGTCCAAAGTCCTTCAGGCAAAGGCTTTGTCTCTAAAATGTTAAGTATCTGTACTGGCTGTAACAAATAATGCTGTTGCTCTTACTGGACTGATGCTAAATGCCATCATCACAATGTGTACTGTGTTCACCATCTTAGCTTAGCACTTTAGCATACAAACATTTGAAGGGTTCATTTGCAAAAAGAAATGAAAAGGCATTCTTGAAATGAATAAACCAACATGAGTTTTACTCGTATTCCCCTAAGTGCACAACAACTAACATCATTTAGGAAAATAAATAAGAGCACAGACAGGCAGTTTTTTCTCAAAGTCGCCCTTAATTAGCGCTAACAAGCAGTTAAAAAAATAGGTTATCAACAAATTACAAAAAACGGCATATGGACATCATCATGAATGTGCAAGCTTCGTGTTTGTATTGTGTTTTTGCTTCAAAGACTTTATTGCAGTTCAGTAGAGGCTATAGCAAGAGTTCTTATTGAATCTTGGTTAAAATAACATGAAATTATTTTTTCCATTGTGATGCCATGAGTGATATTCCACAGTCTTTAGTTTGTTTAATCCCATAAGGATCATTTTATTCTCATCGTTAATCCTCCTTTTACTCTGTTCATCCAAGAGGTTCCAGTGCATGTGGGGAAGAACTTCCACAAACACTGTGGGGGATTATTAAAATGCTATTTATCCAGGAAAAACAAACCAAAAAAACCCCTGGCACAATCATTAAAGGCATTCTCTACCTTAGAGCAGTTCTCAGTTACCACGTTATGGAAACGCATTGCAGATGGTCACACTTAATACTTGTATCAATCAGCCTCGTATACCCAGAAAGACTGTTTATGCACAGAGAGCACAGTCAATCAGATAATGCCAGTGATCAAACAGGCGTCCGGTACAAAGAGAAAAACATTAAGTGGCGTGGGGAATGAACACGCTCTCTTCCTGTCTTTTCTTTTATTGCCATTCAGGGGTTCTCTCTCTCTCTGTCTCTCTCTCTCTCTCTCTCTCTCTGTCTCTCTCTCTCTGGCTCTGTCTCTAGCCCCTTGCTCTACCTGCATAATTGCCTTTCCCCTCCACTGGCCGCAGGGGAAGTGGAGCTCTCCCAACGTTACTGTGGTAATACTGATTGATGGACTCGATACTCGTGTGGTTCCAGAACATCAAGCATCATCGCACACAGACATGACAAATTTCAGGGAACAAATTATAATGGCCTGATTAATCCCCTCTGGGGAAAAGGAAATATTGTGAATACCTATAAACTCATGGAGGACATAAAGCTG
>LNZQ01000031.1 GCA_002007315.1 Epulopiscium sp. Nele67-Bin004 | reverse complement strand
TGCAAGCTGTTATTATTGTTTCTATATATAGAACTTCTTTCGTCTTAAAGTGGTATCCAATAGCACTTAATTGTACACCCGCAACATCCGTTATATCTCTAACCGATACCCCATCATATCCTTTTTTGCTAAATAATAACCCTGCAGTATTAATTAGTTTTTCTCTCGTTGTCATAATTTTTACCTCCTCTTTCATATTTTTTATTTTATTAGGTCATTCGACCTATTTATAAATATATTATATAGTACGTTCGACCTAATTGTCAACAAATTTTTTTGCACAAAAAAAGAGCACTTACTATAAGCACTCTAATTAGTCAAAAATTTACCTATATTCTCTAGTCTTGTCTTTGCCATATTATACCCATGATTATACACATTTTCTAATATACCTATATCCGATTCCATAGAATTTATCTTATATTCTGGTTGCAACACAATAATATTTTCGGGGTATTTTCTCTTAAATTCCTCAATAAATTTTATAGTTTTGTTGTACATTGCATTGCGATTTAACATCACTCTATACAGCTCAGGATATTTTTCTTTATAAAAATATGCCCCTGCTTTTGTCAGCTTATTTTTAGATTTAAGGTATCCTTGAGGTTGAGTTAATACAACTAGCAATTTATCATTTCCATCTTTTAGAGCTTGTTTTATCGGAATGGCGTCTGCAATACCACCATCAAGATACAACCTATCTTCAATATCTACTGGTGGGAAAAACAATGGAACTGCACAACTGGCACGCAACAAATTAAAAGTTTTGTCTAGGTGCTTTCCATCTTTATATACACTTTCTCCTGTTCTCATATCAGTTACTCCAACTTTTATTTTTCCTTTAAACTTATAATAATTTTTCCAGTCGAATATATTTAGCTTGTTAGGGATTTCGTCAAATATAAAATCAATCCCTACCATAGAACCTGTTGATATTAGGTTTCTTCTTGAAATATATCTAGGATCTAACCTATATTCTTTAATAACGTCTAAATTGCGTCTTGGTTGTTTTGATACATAAGAGGTTGCACTCGAAATTCCCGCTGATACACCAATTATGTAATCACAAATAATCTTATTTTCTAACAGGGCGTCCATAACTCCTGCCGAAAACATACATCTAAATGAACCACCTTCTAAAACTAAACCACCCATAAACATTCTCCTTTCTATATCAATCATAATTATTAGCCTTACTATTAAGTATATTAATACTTCATATAAAAATGTTACAATGTATATTTTATCACTGTTGCATTTAATTTGCATTAGTTTTTACTATTCTTTAATAGAATCTTTACATTTACTTTAGAGCATAAAAAAAGAGCACTTATTGTAAGCACTCTAATAAATATCAGCCTAAATTTTAAATTTATTCATCTGTTCTTTAAGGATTGTCGTTTGTGTTGATAATTCTTCGGCTGTTGACAGGTTTTCTTCTGCTATCGCCGTGTTATGCGAAATACCCGTAGTTAAATGTTCGATATCTTTTGTAAGCTGGTTAAGTAACTCCGTTTGTTCAACTGCATTTTTGTGAACTTCTTGCGATGAGTCTTTTGTTTCATTACTTGCTGTAATAATATTGCTAAGTGTTTGCTCTGTAAGAATAACCATTTGCTCACCCTCTTTTATACTCTCAAGATTAGTATTAATCATATCGAATATTTGTTGAACTATTTCTGTTGTCTTATTTGAAAGTTCTCTTACCTCTCCTGCCACAACTGCAAAACCTTTACCTGCTTCACCTGCTCTTGCTGACTCTATCGCCGCATTAAGTGCTAATAAATTTGTTTGGCTTGCAATATCCTCTATTAATTTTATAACATTTTGAATATTTTGCGTTGAATGGCTGATATTGTTCATCGAATTTACCAATTTGTCCGTAACTTCTTTAGACTTATTTGCAGTTTCTGCCATTTGTATAATAGTCTGGTTGTTTGTGTTAAGTCTACTAACATTGTTATTAATGCTAGTTGCTACTTGTCTAGTATCTTCTCTAAAATTTGCTAAAAGATCAGATTGGATTGCACTTTCACTCGCTAGGTTGCTAGCTGACGAATTTATGTTGTTAACCGCTTGATTCATTTGATTTGTAGACGATATCGTGCTACTAAGTAATTGAGTTAAACTGCTAGATATATTTGTGAGTGCAGTTTTAATTTGGCTAAAATCGCCTAAGTAGTTTTGCGTAGGTTGTTTAGTGAAGTCCCCTTCTGCATAGTGATCTAGTGTTATTCCTATTTCTCCAATGTAGTTGTTAAGACTTGCTGATAGTTTTGTTAACGAGTTTGTAAGATTGTCTATTTCCTCACTGTTGCGATTGATGTTTGCTAGGTCATACTTTAGGTTACCTTGACTTATTTGTGTAAGTGCTTGAGATACATCGTCTATTGGCGACAAATAAGTTTTTGTGATACGTGCTATTGCAAAACTACATAGAGCTATTGCCCCTAACGCTGTCAATAAACCTTGCAATAATATTGAACTTACTGCTTGTTGAACAAATTTAGTTGGATAATTTGAAAGTATAATCCAATCTGTGTTAGGTATGCTACGCTTAATAACGCTTATCTCTGCACCATAAAGATTTGTGTTAATTGTTGTTTCCCCTTCTGGTGCGTTGAATGCATTTGCAAAATTTGCTTGCGTGTTCGCTAGATTTTGGATGTTATCTGAAGTTGGAATCCAATCATTGTCTGGGTGCATTAATATGTTAAGGCTCTCATCTACAACTAATGCATATAAACTTTCTTCACTTGCTTCTATATCTCTAACGACTTGAATTAAACTTTCTATGGAAACGTTTGCAACCAAAATACCAACTTCTTTATTTCCATCATAAATACGTCTAGCGATAGATGTTATCATATTTCCGTTTGAGTGTACATATGGATCTGTTATAACAGTTCCTCTCACGCCTTCAGTTTGAGTGTACCAAGGTCTTGATGTTGCGTCCCAACCTGCCGCAGGAACTGTATAATGTGAATGATAACTTGTTAGGGTATCAAAACACCAATAGTAAACTGAGTCAACATCTGGCATAGAGTCTGGGATACTTGCTAAGTATTCATTGAAATATGTTTTGTTATCGAACAACTTGTTATATTCAATATTGTGTGCAAGAGTGTCAAGAAATGTTATTTTCGATGTAATTAGTTCATCTGCATGTGATGAAGCAGTTGCTAAAGCTCCTTCAATTTTTCTTGCATCTAATTCTCTTAAATTCTCAACCGAACTTACTGTTCTTGTCCCTATATTTAACACTACTAGTCCTACTACCATCGGGTATATTAATAATTTTATTATAGAACTTAAACTTCTAATCTTATGTGGCATAATATTTTTCTTACTCCTTATCCTTTTTAATATTTTTTTAATAATATGTTGCATAATAGATTATAACATTTTTACCAAATTTGCTCAACTATATTTTATAACCAAAAAAAGGTAGATACTTAATTGTATCTACCTTCAGGCTTACTATGTTATTAGTGAGCGTTTGCGATAATTTCTTTTACTTCTGCGAAAGCTGCTTCTTCGTCAGAACCGTCAACTGTGATTGTAACAGTTTCATTTTGTTTAGCTGCTAATCCTAAAATTGCGATAAGTCTTTTTGCGTTTGCATCTTTACCGTTTTTAGAAAGTGTGATTGTGCTTTCGTATTTTCCAGCTGCTTTAACTAATTCCCCTGCTGGTCTAGCGTGAATTCCTGATGGTGATGTGATTACGATTTCTTCTGTTTTCATTTTGTTATCCTCCAAGATTTTTTTAGTTTTTTGATAAAGTTTCGTAGTTTTTACTTATATCATTAATTATATCATCATTTTCTAGTTTTGTCACTTCTTTAAGCACATTTTTTATGCCTTTTTCTTCTAAATCTTTTTTAAGCTGTAGACTTTGAGGGTCATCTTTACTAACAAAGTGTAATGCAGCTGCCGCTCCTGTCATCAAGTTGTCTACTGGCAAGTTGTATGATAATGCCGTTTGCATAGGTTTGATAAGTCTATCGCTTGGAGAAAGTTTTCTAAGTGGCTCTCTACCAACACGTGTTACATCATCTTTAAGATGCGTGTTTTTGAAACGTGCGATAATTTTATCAATATACGCATGATGTGCAGCTTCATCAAAGCCATACTTTTTGATAAGACCATTTCCGCTCTCAACCATAGCAGCTTTAACAGTTTTATAAATTTCTGGGTCATTGATACTTTCATCAACAGTTTTGTGACCTTTAAGTCCACCTAAATAAGCTGAAATTGCGTGTCCTGTATTAAGTGTAAATAGCTTTCTTTCAACGTATGACATTAGATTGTCTGCTAGGTTCATACCTGTAATGTTTGGAATTTCACCTTTAAAGCCAGCTTTTTCAACGTTCCACTCATAGTATTTTTCAACTACAACGTCAATTGGATTTTCGCATGTTGATGGTGGCACAATTCTATCAACTGATGAGTTAGGGAAACCAACGTATTCGTCAGCATATTTCTTAACTTCATCACTTAAATTTGTGTACACATCTGCTTGTAATCCTGAACTTGCGTTTAATGCATTTTCACAAGCGATAACATTAAAGTAATCTTTAATTCCTGCTTCGTATCTAGCAGTAATACCTTTTGCAATCGTTGGTGCTACGATTTTTAATACGTTTGGACCAACTGCAGTTGTCAAAATTTCTGCTGTCTTGATTTCTTCGATAAACTCTGCTTTGTTTGAAAATACAGCACTGATGTTAGAAATTTTTTCTTCACTACATTCAGTATCCATAACAAAGATTGTGTATTCTTTGTCCTCATTAATTTTGTCTACTACTGTGGCAACAACGTCTGCAAATACAACGTGATAACCTGATTGGTGTAGTAAAGAGCCAATAAACCCTCTACCGATATTACCTGCGCCTAATTGAATAGCTTTTTTCATATTAAAACTTCCTCTCTCTTTTATAGACTTAAATCCAACAACTGGCATAAAAACTATTTACCAGTTGTTGTTTTCAAAGTTTCAAGTTTGTTACTTGACTTATAGACTTAAACCTAACAATGACATTACTGTTTGTTTGTCAGTTGTTGTTTTTAAAGTTTCAAGTTTTTCTTCATCTTCAACGATATCTGCTATTTGTGCAAGAATTTCTAAGTGTTCATCTCCTGCCGCTGCGATACCGAATACATAGTGTACTATTTCATCACCAAAACTTACGCCTTGTGGATATTGAAGGAATACAATACCTGTTTCTCTAACTTCTTTTTTAGTTGCGATGCTTCCGTGAGGAATCGCAACACCAAATCCGATAGCAGTTGTTGTTGTTTCTTCTCTATCAAGCATACCTTGAATATATGGTTTATTGATATAGCCTTGTTTAAACAATAATTCTCCCGCTGCAACGATTGCCTCTTGTTTTGTATCCGCTTTCATTCCAAGCATAATATTGTCTAAAACAAACACTCTGTTTTCTACTTTTGCTGGAGCCGCTGCTGGTGCTTCTTGAGCTGGTGCAGGTGCGTCTTGCTTGTCTTTTAGACTTGCAATTGAGTTGTATAATGCATCAAGGTTTGGATCTGCTAAGAAGTTTCCAATTGTAATAATTTGTGCTTGTGGAGCTGATTTAACCGCTCTATCTTTAAGAACTTCTTGACAAACAACGATGTCTGCATCTGATGGAACTGTATCAACTGAACTGTTTGTTACAGTAATTCCTAAGTTTAAGTTTGCAATTCTATTTCTAAATTTAGTTGCACCCATTGCACTTGAACCCATACCTGCATCACAAGAGAATACAACTTTTTTAACTTCGTTAACTTTTGCTATTTCAACACCTTTAGATTGTGCTTTCATTCCTGCAACTTTATCTTTTGCTTCATCTAAATCTTGGTCGCCCGCCATTTTTACGAAGATTGAAGATACGATGAATGAAACAACTGTTGCTATAACTACCCCACCTACAACGATAAGTGTTTCACCTCTTGGTGCAACCGCCGCAAATGCAATGATTGACCCTGGTGCAGCTGGTGCAACAAGACCTGCATCAAACATTAGGTAATAGAAAATTGTTACTACTGATGCACAAATTGGTCCAAGTATTACAAGTGGATTCATAAGTACATATGGGAAATAAATTTCGTGTATCCCACCAAATAATTGTATAACTGATGCTCCTGAAGCAGAAGCTTTTGTTGTTTGATTTTTTGAGAAAATCATATATGCTAGTATAACTCCAAGCCCTGGACCTGGGTTTGACTCAAGAAGGTACATAATTGATTTACCTGCTTCAGCAACTTGCTCTGTCCCGATTGGTGTTAAAATACCGTGGTTGATTGCGTTGTTTAAGAATAATACTTTCGCTGGTTCAATAAAGATTGCTACAAGTGGTAACAAGCTGTTTGCTATTAACCAGTTTACCCCAACTGTTAGTATACCTAAAATTGTTGTCATAAGTGGTCCAATAAAGTAGAAACCAATTATAGCAAGAATCATACCGATGATACCAGTTGAGAAGTTGTTTACAAGCATTTCAAATCCTGCTTTAACTTTTCCGTCAATTGCTTTATCAAACATTTTGATTGAATAACCTGCGATTGGACCAATTAACATCGCTCCAATTAGCATGGCTTGGTCAGGTGCACCCATAATTACCCCGATTACTGCTATAGCAGCTGCAACGGCACCTTTATCGCCACCAAACATTCTACCTGCAGAGTATGCGATAAGAATAGGCAATAGGTAATTTAACATAGGTCCAACGATTGATGCTAATTGTTCATTTGGGAACCAACCTACATCTATAAACAATGCTGTTATTAGACCCCAAGCAATAAATGCACCCATGTTAGGCATTACCATTCCACTTAGAGTTTTTCCAAATTTCTGTACTGCTACTTTCATATCATTGCCTCCATTCTTTCTTTAATTTTCTGTTTATACACACCAGATAATAAACTTTCTATCATGCCAATTAGCTGAAACCTAGTTTTTACTGCTAAAATATTTTGCTGTTCTTCAGCTAATGCATTACATATTGCAAGCGATACATCAATATGTATTTGTGTTGCTGGTTGTGGTGCAAAAATAACTATTCCACCCCAAACCTCGTGTCCATCGTCATCTTCAAATGGAACTGTAAGTTTTATTACACCAAATAAAGTTGTTGATATGCCTGTTGTTGTACAATAAAACAAATACGACTCAAATTGCTTTATATATGTCGTTGACATTTGCTCTTGCTCAACAATGTGTTGTGCTATATCGTTTTTATCTTGTTGAGTTTTTCCTACTAATGAAGATATTTTTTGTATCATCTCATATTTTGACGATATATCGCTACTTTTATACCACAATACACTACTTAATATGTTTGAAATTTCTACCCCAAACTCACTAATATATTGTACATCTACAAAAGTAAACTCTTTTTCTCGAGGACGTTCCTCTAGTTCACAACTTAGCTCAAATTTTGTTACTAATTCTTTAAGCTTGGCTTTATCTTCTTTTGACAAAATTGGATTAACCTTGATGTGTGGAAAATCTATATCAAGATTAACTGTTGAGATTATTAAGCCTATACCCTCGTCTTTTAATTGCTGCGTATCAAGCTCAATCGCCGACACACTATACATAACTTCAAACACTGAAAATTCTTTTTTGATACTCGTAATTAATAGCTTTGATGTGCCGATTCCTGTGGGACAGCTGACAACAACTTTTATTTTAAGATGCTCCATAATTCTTTCACGTGCTGCACAAAAATGCATTGTAGCAAATGCTACTTCCTCATCAGAAACGTTATAAATTTTATATTGTTTCAAAATAGATAAAAACGCTACTTTTGTCGCCTCAAATAAATCTGGATAATTTTCTTTTATAAACTTTGTTTGAGAGTTTTGTATACTTATTCGCATTTCAAGCCTAGGTATTGCTATTTTAATATGATACCTCAAATCCGCCATTAAAATACTATCTGACAAGAAGTTAATTTCTGTTATATTTTGCACAATAGAAATTAGTTCTCTAACATCTTGACTTATCTTATTAAAAAATGTACTAAATTCACTTTCTACAAGTGGTATATCAAATGCAACAAAATAACTTGCTAAGTAAATTATTTCATCTTCACACAATTTGATTTCCAGACATTCTTCAATTTCGATAGCAATTTTTTTTGCAACTTCAACACCAGGATTTATATAATTCATTCTCATATGCGTGTCCGACTCAACACTATGACCTTGCTCAATTCGGTACGTCGCTACCAACAAATATAACAATGTTTGTATATACGACCTATCATCAAAATTTGCATAGTCTTTCGCACCCGCCATAACTTGTTTAATTTTTCGTATTCTAGTTCTAGTAAACACCCCTTGATTGTCAAACTGGTCATTTATTAGACGTGATACGAGGTCTTCAGCATATGTGTGATACGCCAAAGCAACAAGAGCTTTTCTGATATTTTTCTCGTCTTTAACAAGTTCTAAACCTAATGATGGTTTTTTTTCAAGTTGTAAATTATGTTTTTGTAGCCACGCTTCAACCCGTTGCAAGTCCACATTAAATATTTTGTTTGAAACACCTAATTTTATTTGAAAGTAACTTGACTTTATTGGCTCATTACTATGTAATAGATGTTTAACAATATAAGTTGTTCGTTCATCACGAGAAAATTCTTTGCTTGCCAGTGAATTATATAAAATCTCTAAAACTTCTTCCTTTGTCATGTCTTGTTGGTTCCAATATACGCCTATACCAGCTTTTCTAACAAGCGATAAATTGTTATTTGTAAACCAATCTTCAACTATCGACAATTCTCTTAATACAGTTCTTTTACTTATGTTGATTTGTTCAGATATAAACTGTAAATTGCATGGCTTTTCGATATCAGATGACAAAATTATTTGTATAATCTCTTTTTGTCTTAAAGTCAACTTCATTTAGAGAGCCTCCTTATTTAATATTATAGTCCTATATTGTTATGACTTCAACACAATCTTATAGTCTTTTTGTCCACATCATATAGTGACATTTAGTATATTATGATAGATTTTTGCCCAATTGGCAAGGCATATTTTTGTAAAAAGTATATAAACATTTGTTGGTCTTTAGTATTATTAACTGATTTTGGAATTTCTTTCCTTGGACAGACACGTTACAACATTAACATCATATGCTATAATATAGAAAATATATAAAATATTGGAGGTAAAACATATGTGTGGAATAGTAGGTTATATTGGTCTTGCTGACGGGCTAGACGTAAAAGAGATTTTGTTGTCTGGCTTGGAAAAATTGGAATATCGTGGCTATGATTCAGCAGGTATTGCTATTTATAACGATGGAGTTAATGTTTTTAAAGATGAAGGTCGTGTTGCAAATTTACGCACGTTAGTTGACCAATCTATTCCGTCTACTCTCGGCGTAGGGCATACTCGTTGGGCAACCCACGGCGTGCCAAGCAAAATAAATTCTCACCCTCACCAATGTTCAACAGGCAGATTTACGCTTGTTCACAACGGTGTAATTGAAAATGAAGTTGAGCTACGTCATAAATATTTAGATGGATACGACTTTGTATCTGATACAGATACTGAAGTTCTCGTTGCTCTTATAGAAAAGTTTGTTGCTGAAGGAGAAGAAGTTGACATTGCAATTCGTCATGTTATGGGTCTACTTCACGGCTCATACGCACTTGGTATAATTGACGCAACAAACCCAAACACTTTATATGCAGCAAAAAACAAGTCACCACTACTTGTAGGACTTGGCGATAATTTTAATATGATAGGCTCTGACGCTATGTCAATCATTAAATATACAAATCAATTCATCGAGCTACATGATGAAGAATTTATTGTACTTACAGCAGATGATGTATCGATTTATTCTATTTTGGGGCACAAAATTGCACGTGACCCATACACAGAAACGCTTGATGCATCAGATACTGAAAAAGGAATTTATCCTTTCTATATGTTAAAAGAAATAGATGAGCAACCTTATGCAATTCGTCGTATCGTTGCAGAATATTTTGATGGTAACGAGTTTAATATCGATGCTGATATTGAAGAAACACTTGCAAATACTGACCGTATATACATCGTTGCAGCCGGAACAAGCATGAACGCTGGGTTCGTTGGAAAACAATTGTTTGAAGAAATTAGTGGTATCCCTGCTGAAGTGCATATTGCATCAGAATTTGTATACAACACGCCAATTATTAGCAAAAATCCGTTGTTTATTTTCCTTTCTCAATCTGGAGAAACAGCAGATAGCCGTGCCGTGTTAGTTAAAATCAAAAAACTTGGCTACAAATCACTAACAATAACAAACGTTAAAGGGTCAACTCTTTCTCGTGAGGCGGATTATACACTTCTTTTACATGCGGGTGTTGAAATTGCCGTTGCATCAACAAAAGCGTATACTTCACAAATAGCAGTTATGGCTATTCTTGCTGCAAACCATGCAAAAATGGACGCGGCAAACTTGAAAAAAGAGCTTGCACTTGTTGCAAATATTATTGAGTCTATAACAGACAATAAACTTATGTATAAAGAGCTTGCAGACCAATATATAACAAAACGTAATTGTTTTTATATCGGTAGACACATTGACTACTATGTGGCAATTGAAGCAGCATTAAAACTAAAAGAAATTTCATATATCCAAACTGAAGGGTTTGCAGCGGGCGAATTAAAACATGGTACAATCGCACTTATAGAGGAAGGAACTCCTGTAATCGCAGTTATTTCTCAAGAGAGCATCAACTTAAACACTCGCTCAAACATCAAAGAAGTTAAATCTCGTGGGGCAAATACAATCGTTATTTCGTTGCAATCATTAAGTTCGGCAACTGACCAAATTGTAATAGATGATGTGTCACCAATTTTAGCACCACTTGTTACAATTGTGCCAACGCAACTTCTTGCATATTACGCTGCACTTGGGCGTGGACTGGATATCGACAAACCTCGTAACCTTGCAAAATCAGTAACAGTAGAATAAAAAAACGGAAAGCATAACATAAAAGAAATCCATCTTTTACGTTATGCTTTTTTGTGTCAACTATCTTTTCTTTTTGCTTGCAGTAATTTCTTCAGCAACTTCCATGTCAGCTATACTAGCTGGTGCTTGTCCTTTAGACTTAGTTTTTTTCTTTGCTTGATTGTCTTTGTTTTTAGCCATGTTCGATAGTTCCCCTTTCCGTTTAAATCAAAGCTTACGCTTTATAACCGTAGTATAAATCAACACACCTAATCTTATACACCAAAAAAAATAAAATTTTTGTAGCAAAATCCTTGAAATGGTGTATACTCTTTATATATAAATAAAGAAACGAGGTTTATTTTATGTCAACAGAAAATAATACATCAAATTTTATTAAGACGATAATTTCGGGCGACTTAGAAAGTGGCAAACATGACAAAATTATCACTAGATTTCCACCAGAACCAAACGGTTATTTGCACGTTGGACACGCAAAAAGCATATGTCTAAACTTTGGACTTGCAGATGAGTTTGACGGACAAGTTAATCTAAGATTTGATGATACAAACCCTATTAAAGAAGATGTTGAATACGTTGATTCTATTAAAGAAGATATTAATTGGTTAGGTTTTAAGTGGGACAAACTATTTTATGCATCAGATTCATTTGACTTTATGTATGAAAAAGCTGTAGTTTTAATTAAAAAAGGTCTTGCATATGTTTGCGAGCTTACTCCTGAGGAAATGAAAGAATATCGTGGCACACTAAACGAGGCAGGTAAACCTAGCCCATATCGTGAGCGTTCGGTGCAAGAAAACTTGGATTTGTTTGAGCGTATGAAAAACGGTGAATTTGCTGATGGGGCAAAAGTTTTGCGTGCAAAAATTGATATGTCATCGCCAAACTTAAATATGCGTGACCCTATAATATATCGTATATCACACACAACTCACCACAACACAGGCGACAAATGGTGCATATACCCTATGTATGACTTTGCCCACCCACTTGGTGACGCAGTTGAGGGAATAACTCATTCTTTGTGTTCGCTTGAGTTTGAAAACCATAGACCACTGTATGACTGGATAGTAGCCGAAACAGAACCTCCTGCAACTCCACGTCAAATTGAGTTTGCAAGACTTAACTTGACAAATACAGTTATGAGCAAGCGTCTGTTAAAGCAACTTGTTGACGAAAAAGTTGTTGATGGGTGGGACGACCCTCGTATGCCAACTATCGCTGGTATGCGTCGCCGTGGATACACGCCTGAGGCTGTTCGCAACTTCTGTCGTGAAATCGGTGTGTCAAAAGCCGACTCGGTAGTTGATAGCCAAATGCTTGATTATTTCGTGCGTGAAGACTTGTTGCCAAAAGCTCCGCTTGCTATGGCTGTGTTAAAGCCACTTAAAGTTGTTATAACAAACTATCCAGTTGGCGAAGTTGAATACGTTGAAGTTGAAAACAACGCAAAAAATCCTGATGCTGGTGTTAGACTTGTGCCTTTTTCACGTGAAATTTATATAGAGCAAGAGGACTTTATGGAAGTGCCTGCAAAAAAATACTTTAGATTGTTCCCTGGGAACGAGGTTAGACTTAAAGGGGCGTATTTCGTGAAGTGTACAGACGTTATAAAAGATGCTGATGGTAACGTTGTTGAAATCCATTGTACGTATGACCCAGAAACAAAAAGCGGGTCTGGCTTTACAGGGCGAAAAGTTAAGGCAACTATACATTGGGTGAGTGTTCAAGATGCAGTGCCTGCTGAGTTTAGGTTGTTTGAACCACTGATTTTAGATGATGCACCTGAAAATGAGGGCAAACATTTCCTTGAACAAATAAATCCAAACTCGCTTGAGATTGTGCAAGGATTTATTGAAAATGTTGCTATAAAAAGTGCAAAACCACTTGATAAGTTTCAGTTTGTTAGACATGGATTTTTCTCGATAGATACAAAGTATACGACTGATGAGAAGTTAGTGTTTAATAGGGTTGTGTCACTAAAAAGTTCGTTTAAGATATAGTGGAGAGGGTCTGATTATGCGAAAACATTATATGACTATGTGTTTTAGAGAAAATACCGAGGTAACTTATATCGATACAAACGATGGTATAATCGTAACTTATGAACAACCTGTATATAAGGGCTTTAACAGAGTTGATATAAACTTAGACGGCAATGTTATACTAGTTGAGGGATTTAATCAATCTGAAGTAGATTATTATACAAGATTTACGCTGGATAATAAGGAAGCTATACTTTTACGAAATAGTGAGGGTATATAATAAATTCAAATACACAACTTATAGTAGATTTTTGGAAAGCATTTCATGGTTATGAAAAATATTTTGATTAGTATGTAAGTTTTGTGGTACGCCAATTTAGGCGTACCCTATTCCTCATACTCCACCTGTACAATCTTACAAGTATGCGTTTTCCTCTTATCGCTATAATTTATCACCACAACAAGCACATCTTTTTTATACAGTTTCATAAACTTTTCAACATATTCCCGCTCCATAACTTGGTTTAAAGCAGTTTTTAGTGTGCTGTTCCTTTTAAGTTCAACGACAATTGGTAAATCTCTGCTGTTTCGTGGGTGAAACACGAAGTCAACAAACCCTTTACCGCTTTTTTCTTCCCTCTCAATTCGGTATCTATCTCTAGCCGACAAATAAGCAAGCGTCAACACACACGACGTACTGTTTTCATCTGTATATTTTAAAACAGGAATTTCACTGTTATGAATGTCGTGTACTATTTGTGCAACTTTTTTGTTGTCTTTTGCAAGCGTTGCACGAAGCATTTCATCAGAATTTTTTAGCAGTCCAGACACTTCCCCAAAGCTTTCATCTCTAAGTGCTATAACAAATTCAAGCATCAACTCATTGTTTGGTATACAAACTTCTTCATTATAATAGGACAAAAAACCCCAAGTTATCATAGCTGAATATATTTCCTCTTTAGTTCTTGGTATAGCTGAACCTGCTCTAAACTCTTGCAAAATTTTAATAGGCACATGTTCACCATTTATCATTTTTATAACATCATCTCTCACGCCAAATGCATCTAACTTCAAGTATGATAAAACTTCATTGAAAGCACCTGTATTTGTCCAATAACTTTGGCAGTTATTATTTGAAAGAGCCTCAACCACACTTCTAGGGTTAAAAATTCTTGCACCTGAAGCTGTTATATATCCGTTATACCAATATGATAGCTCCTCATACGATATACCATTGTTTTGCTCACAAAGTTGTTGTACTTCTTCTTCGGTAAATCCACAAAATTTGTCCAACACCGTATCTTTTAAAAATGTATATTCGCTAAACATATTTAGTGCCGACCCTGTGGAATGTTGTTTTATTGGCAGTATGCCTGTCATATAGCATAATGCAACGTATGACCTGTCTTTTAGCAACTGGCGTAAAAACTCCAAAAATTCTTGATGTTCATTTATATATAACCCTCGATTAAAAATAAAGTCCCACTCATCAAATATAAAAATAAATTTATCGCCTGTTTCTTCTTGAATAGCCTCAAACTTATCTTGCACTTGGTCGTATCTAGTTAAATCTACCTGCGAGTAATGTGTGTCTATATCAAAATTTAGGTTACTTTTTATTTTGTTGATATACTCCTCGTATGTGGCATACTGCCCTACTTGCGAAAAATCAATTTTTACCACGTTGTATTTGTTCAAGTGTTGCCTATAGCTAGGTGTATTGCTCACTTTTAGGTTGTCAAATATCCCTTTTGTGTCAAACGCTTTACTATAATAGCTTTCTAACAAAAACGTTATTTGCGACTTGCCAAATCTGCGTGGACGAGTTATACAAACAAATTTTCTGATAGTGGATATCCTTTCATTTAATAACTCTATTATCATTGATTTATCAACATAAGTCTTGCTTTGGTATAGTTCCAAAAAATTGTTATAACTTGCTTTGGTGTTTAAAAACATTGTATCACTCCTTCAAGTCTATTATATCATGTTAAAAGTTATGATTTCAATTGCAGAGTTCGACAGTTCCTCTAATTGACAGGAGGTGAACACCATGATAAAAAAGTATACTTTAGAGTGCAGATTAGCTAAACATAACAATATAGGGGTGCGAGTCCCTCGGTTGGTATTAATCTCATTCAAATTCAAATCGAGATTGGAAGGAGGTACATACTCAGTCCTCCCTCTCCACATACTCCACCTGTACAATCTTGCAAGTATGCGTTTTCCTCTTATCGCTATAATTTATCCTCTAAAATTTCTATTAAATTCTTTCTTAAATCCCCTAAGTTCACTGTAATAACTTCCCACACTAATTTTAAATTTATCCCCTCATAATCATGTACAATTCTATTTCTTAGCCGATACGAAAAATATATATAAATCTAACATAATCTATATATTTCTACTGTGATGCGACTTATACCTATTAGGTTTTTCGTCTTGCATCTTCCTGCTTCATAGAATCTGTCCTCGGCACTATCCCCCTAATAACATTTGATGTAACTCTCCACAGGCTTAACTTCCCCAGTATCGATAGGTACTAATAGTTAGATAAATTTATACTTGCGTTTAAGTCACGGTCTATCACTAATCCACAACATTCACATTTATAAATTCTATCTGTTAGCTTTAAATCTACTTTTTTATTACCACATTTACTACATAATTTTGATGATGGAAACCATCTATCTGCGACTACAAAATTTATAAAATACATTTCGCACTTATATTTTAGTTGCCTAACAACTTCATATAATTTCTGCTCTATAATAGCTTTAGATAAATGACGATTTGTTAGCATACCTTTTATGTTTAAATGTTCAACTACAATTTTTGATGGTTTGGTTCTCACAATACGTGTAGTTGTTTGATGAATATAATTGTTTCTTATATCAGCTAATTTCTTATATATGCTACGAATTTTC
>LNZQ01000030.1 GCA_002007315.1 Epulopiscium sp. Nele67-Bin004 | reverse complement strand
TACAAAGAGAGCTGTCGAGAAAAACAATCGGTAGCAACAATCGTAACAAAGCTAAATTAAAAGTTGCTAAATTACATGCAAAAATTAGAAATCAAAGAAAAGATTTTTTAAATAAGCTATCAACTAACTTTATTAAACGTTATGGAATTATATGTATTGAAGATTTAGATATTGAGGAAATGGTGGAAGACAACGAACTAGCACGAGATATACTTGACGTTAGTTGGTCGGAATTTGTAAGGCAATTAACATATAAATCAGAATGGCATAACAGAAAGTTAATAAAAGTAGATAGATATTATCCAAGTTCGCAACTTTGTAATGTTTGTAATTATAAGAATTCAGCGGTAAAGAATTTAGATGTTAGACAGTGGAAATGTCCAGAGTGCAATACTAATCACGACAGAGATATTAACGCTGCGATAAACATACTAAAAGAAGGACTAAGGAGTTTAACGATATAACATATAATAAGAACCGTAGGAACTACGGGGATAGCTTGGTTATGCTTAACTCAAAAGAGTTATCGACCAAGAACCCCGTCACTTTAGTGATGGGAGGTTCAGATATTAACTCTTTATGACCAGATGACTGAGGAATATGAAAAAACTAAACAATGGCATGATGTTTTGCACGAATGTAATTTTAATATAGCAACGGATAAGTTTATCGTTTATGTTATGTTTTATATAAATAATTGCTATATAGTCGAAGAAGTTATAAAAAGTAGACGGCTTATGTTTGGTTGGTCACAGGCGAAACTTGCAGAGGGGATTTGTAGTGTTAAAACCCTTTCTAGACTGGAAAATGGAAAAGCAAAAACAACTAGATACAATTTAAAGCAGTTGCTTGAAAAGCTTAATTTACCAACTGGTTTGTATAATGATAACGTTAAATTTGTAGATTTAGAAACATTTAGAGCCTACACCCAAATAGATTACGATGCCGCACAAGGTAACTACAAAAAAGCGAAAATACACCTGAACCAAACAAAAAATAAGCTTGATATGGAAGATAAAGCCACTAAACAATATGTGCTGCATCTGGAAGCTGTTGTTGATTATAATTTAGAGAGTGGAGATAAGGAACATCAACTAGAAGTACTAAAAGAGATTTTGGAAATAACACTAAATATAGATGATGTATTTAGTGTTAAGGAACAGAGTTTTACTAAGGTAGAGGGCAATATAATTTGCAATATTATTTATTCATTGGAACATTTACAAAGATATGACGAAATGCATAAATATAAAAAAGTGCTGGAGAGGTATTTTAGCCCTGAAAAAATGATGCACAATCACCTATATGTGTTTGCAACTTATAGTATTTCAAAGTTATATTCTAATACTGGACAATTTAGCGTATCTAACAAAATTAATCAAGATTTAATTGAAAAATCATTAGCAACATATAAATTTTCGTTGTTAGGTTCGGTGATATTTTGTATTGCTTGGAATTTAGACCAAATGGGCCATGATGAAGATGAGGTAAGAAAGTTGATAAAAATAGCATATACATTGGCAGATATTGTAAAAGATGAAGAGCTAAAAAGGACGATTAGGCAAGAACGATTATATAAATAAAAATATTATATCATAAAAGGCAAGTGGACATATTTTACACTAATGATATACTAAATAGTGTAAAACATGTACGTTGTTTAAATATGCAGTTTCATCTATACTTATAATCAGATAAGGCACGGAGTAGCTATATCAAATTATTCAATATATTTGGAGGAATATTTATATGATCAAAGATTGGACGATACTAACCAAAAATGCTAAATTTATATGTGTATCAAACTTTTTTTGGAATATGGGTAGAACTTTCCCACATTCAATATTAACAATATTTTTGCTTAGTCAAGGAATTTCAATTGCAAATATAGCAATGTTACAAACTGTTTATATGATTGTGTCAATGATTACAGAATTTCCAAGTGGGGTAATTGCCGACAGATTTTCAAGAAAAATTATTTATTTAGTTTCGGTGTTTTTGATATTTATTTCTTATTTGTTGATAGGCTTTTATAGCGACAACTTCACTATATTAGTTGTAGCGTATGGATTATACGGACTTAGCATGTCTTTTAAATCAGGGACGCTTGACGCAGAAATTGTTTTGGAGTACAAAAAAGAAAATTTAGATATAAAAAATTATTCGATTGTATTTAGCTATATAAACCAATTATCTTCCATTTTAGGGGGATTGTTAGGTGGGTTTATGTATGCCTACATAAGTCAAAATATTTATGTAATATCTAGCGTATTGTTTGTAACATCATTTTTTGCTGCTTGTTTAACGTCATTTGAAAAAGTTGAAACAGATGAAGTTAAAAATAATTCGTCAATTTTAGCAGAACTAAAAACAGGTCATCAAATATTGAAAGATACAAAAATTCTTGTGTATATATTGGGGCTTTATAGCGTTACGATGTTGTTTGTGCAGCCATTTTTTCAGTATTGGCAAGTGTTATATCAAACGCATGAAATAAAAGTTGAGTACTTTGGTATAATATATGTCTTGTTTCAAGTTTGTACTATGATAGGAACTGCGATATATAAAAGGCTTAACATAAACCAATCAATAAACAACGGGATAATGATACTAATTCCAGTATTATTTAGTTTGGGATACGCTGTGCCAAATGGATTTGTAATCACGCTACCTATATCGGTTATATTGTTTTTCACGTTTTATCAACACTTGGACGTCATACTAAAAACGCACGCACCAACACAATATATAAGCAGTTTTTTCTCATTAACAGGAACAGTAGTAAATTTTGCAGCGGCAATTAGTTTGTTTATTATGGCGTTTTTTATACAACAATTTGGCATACATTTAGCCTATATTATAATGTTTTCGTTGTATTCAATATCAACGATTGTAATATACAATTTGTTAATAAAACCTCCTATAAGTATTAAATAGGAGGCTATTTTATTTATATTTTATTTTCTTGTTCAGCTCTAATTTCAGCAACCATAATGTGAATTTGGCATTTCAAAATGTAAACTTGAGAGCGGTATATCGTATTCCGATCAAATTGGAAAAATTGCAGATGGAACTATAACTCCAAAAAAAGTTATTATAGATACAATTTTGCAACGGCTACAAGTTGAAAAACTGGGATTTATGGCATATTTATTTGCTGAGGAACATAACTTGCTGGTGCTTAGACTAAATATCGCTAATTGTATAGAAGATGAATTGTTTGAAACAGCACAGGAGTTATTACGAACTTATGAAGATACGGCGAACCTAAAAGATAAAGTTTATTTGCAGTTTTTTAAGTTTGCAAAATTAGCAGAAAAGCCTCCTAACATTGAACAGTATAAAAAAGTTATACAGCTAACAGTGCCAAAGTTTGGGGAAGTTCCACTGCCCGACTTGGTGCTTAGTTATTTTGAAATATATTTGATAGCGAAGTATGCAAAAGAGCTTAAAGCAGTTGATAAACATAGCGGTTAAAAACAAGCTATAATAAATAATTGAAAAAAGTCATGAGGTTTAATAAAGTCCCCATGACTTTTTTAACATGTTCATATTTTTATCAATATGACACCAAAAGAGAGAAAAAACTTTTTATTGTAATTGAGTTGAATTTTGGGTATAATTGTATTCATATTAAAGTAAGGAGGGGTAGACATGAAAAAACTAACCATATTTTTAATTTTAGTTTCTATTAAGGGGCTTATAGAAAATATTAATATTTTCTTGATTGGTGGTAAAGGCATAAATTTAGGTAGTTTTATTTTTCCGCTATCAATTGCAGTGCTATACGAGGGCAATAAAAAACACATAAAGATGGTTGCAGGTATATGGTTTATGATTGCGATTGCAGGTCTGATAATTTTTTTGAATAGAATGAATGCTGAAAACTTTATTGCTGTTGTATGCCCGTTATTATTTTCTATATTTTTCGCAAAACGAGGAAAAGAAGAAGTTTCTACATTGTTATTAACATGATAGGGGGTAAGCTATGATAAAATCAACCATTTCCAAACACGCCTTTTCGTTAGCCTTTTTTGCCTTGTTATGTGTTAGGTATCATATTTGGTAGGGATATGCAATAGGAGATATTTTAAAAGATAAAAATCTAAAACGGATATATAACTAAAAAGATAATATCATAAAACCTATTTTTGACAAGTAGACATATTTTACACTAAATACATACTAACAGTGCAGAATATGTCTGTTGTTTTAATATGCCGTTTTATATATACTTAGATAAAATACAATATTAGGGGGAGTTAAGATGATAGCCAAAAATTTATTATTATTAACATTGTCTGTAGTGTTAAGTGGGTGTGGCACACAAGAATTAGAAGTGGAACAAGATGAAATACATTCGATATCAGGTTTTATTTATATAGAAAATAACGTTGTATATATAGATGAAATAGAAGTTTTTACAAAAGAAAATATATCTGAGAACCTATCCAGAATAGAAGAAGTTGGATTAACAGAAAATGACGTTTTATATCCAACGGGTTATTACCTTTATAATGAAAATGACATAATCTCAACACTTGTTTTAACTAATGATACGATATATGAGTTTATAGATTTTCATGTGTTGTATGTTGATGAAGAACAAGTACCAACTAGAGCTTATAGCACAAATAACGTAGAAGAATTTGTAGAGGGTAGTTGCTATTATGACCAACCTTTAGAGGTAGAGGCAGTTAGAGTTCCGTATTTTATAGATTATAATAACAAAGGCGAAATTATAAAGATATTTGAAGAATTTGGATTTACAATATAATATATATGTAAATTTTGACGATAGCCTATAATGCAACGACGAAGAAATCTATAGAAGATTATATGGGAGGTATCGCAATGTTAAAATATTTATGTAAATCAAAACCACAAACAATTTTTTACTTAATTATTACGCCAGTTGCAGCAATTGCAGAAATTGGGCTGGCGTACATATTGCAAATGATACTTGACACAGCATTAGCTGGGGATATGCAGTTGTTTAAAAATGTTACGATTATATCTATTTTGTATGTATTAACTAATACAGCTATTAACTATGTATATAAAATTGAGCGACGAAAAATAGTAAATACAGCAACAGTAAGTTTGAAAGATGATATAACAGCAGCTATAAGCAAAAAAAGCTACATAAATTATAGTCAAAAAGCTCCATCAGAGTATTCAAATATGTTGTTAAACGATGTACCACAACTTGAAGTAAACTTTTTTGATACGATAACAACGTGGCATTATGATACATTTTCGTTAATTATAGCATTGTATGCCCTAACAACTATCGACCCCTTGGTAGCAATAATCGTGCTATGTTGTGGGCTTACGCAACTTGTTATACCACAACTTATGGGAAAAAAGGCAAGCGTGTTGTTAGACAAACAATCAGATAAAAACAAAGAATATATCAGTAATGTTAAAGACTTGTTTCAAGGATTTGAAGTGTTTAAAACGTTTAAGGGTGAAAATGCAATGAGAGAAAGACATCATACAAGCAACAATAATTTAGAAAAAGCACGACTAACTAACAAAACTTATGGGGCTACCGTTGTAACTGTTTCGTATATTATAGACTGGTTAAGCCAAATTATAGTTTTAGTAATCGTGGCGTATTTGGTTGCAATAGGTAGAACAACAGCAGGTTCGATACTAGTTGCGTCACAGCTTATGAACACTATAAGCTGTCCGTTAACTTCTTTGGCATCGGATATACTTGCAATAAAGTCAACTAAGGGGTTACGAGATAAGCTTTTGGTAGTGTTGTCTGAAAGTCACGAAGAAAAACCTTTATTTGTTGAGGAAATGACAAAAGAAATTAAAATTAGCAATGTTAGTGTTACAAAAGATAATAACAACATATTAAAAGGTGTTTCATTGACGTTACAAAAAGGTGGAAAATATATATTTGTAGGTGCAAGTGGCTCTGGAAAATCAACGTTACTAAATGCACTGTCAGGGTTAATAGATTATGATGGTGATATTTCTATTGATAACAACAATGTTAACGATATTTCAAATATTTATAATGTTGTTGGACTGAATAAACAAAATCCACATATTTTTAATGACACAGTTAGAAACAACATAACAGTTTATAGTGATTATGAGGAACAAGAAATTTTAAAATATGTGCAACAATTTGAAATAAGTTTGCAAGATGGACTTGATACAATGTTGGACGAAAATTTGCAATCGTTATCTGGTGGGGAAAAACAACGAATTGCAATTATAAGGACGCTATTACAAAATAAAGAAGTTATATTATATGATGAGTCAACATCACAACTTGATAATGTGCTTGCATTTGAAGTTGAAAATATGCTGATAAATCGCCCAAACACAACGATAATGATATTGCATAGGCTTAACCCTATGATTTTGGAGCAAGCTACTGAAATAATTGTTATGGACAACGGAGAAATTAAAGATAAAGGTACGTTTGCATACCTTAGCGAAAATAGCGAATATTTTAAGAAATTAATTGAATAATGAAAACCAAAGATATTTAAATCAACTAAATCAAAATAATAGTTATAATTTCTTAGAGGAATTTGCCCAAGAACTTTATACAGTAATAATCTTAGGAAAACATCTTGTCTAACTGTAACAAATATTACACGTTTTTTCTACGCTCTCACTAATTGTTGTTAAGTAAACATTAAATCTTTTCAATAAATTGTTAAAAATAATGTCGCAAATATATTGAAAATATGAAGACAAGATGGTATACTATATACATAAGGAGTGAGGAAAAGATGGCTGGAAATTATTTAACGTCGTCAGAAATTACAGACTATACAATTGCTGCTGGTGTCGGTAAAATCAAACGTAACAAAATGGCGGTTCTTGCAATGGGTATCCTTGCAGGTATCTACATTTCACTTGGTGCAATCGCATCATCTACAGCTGCACATTCAATAGCAAATGTAGGGTTTCAAAAATTCATTACTGGTATGGTATTCCCTGTTGGGCTTATGATGGTTGTTCTAAACGGGGCAGACCTTTTTACTGGTAACTGTCTGATAATAATGTCGGTGTACGAAAAGAAAACAAAAATGGCAGAGCTTATGGAAGACCTTTTAATTGTTCTTGCAGGTAACTTTTTGGGAGCAGTATTTATGGCGTTTCTTCAAGCAAATTCAGGATTGTTTAGACTTAGCGATGGTATGTTCGCATACTACGTATTTAAAGTGGCATATGGAAAAGCAACACTACCTTGGATGGAAGCATTCGTTTTAGGTATCATTTGTAATATTTTCGTATGTTCAGGTATACTTATGGTTTATAGTGCAAAAGAAGTTGCTGGTAAAGTTTTGGCTGGTTTCTTCTCAATTTCAGCGTTTGCTATCAGTAGTTCAGAGCATATCGTTGCGAATATGTATTATGTACCAGCTGCAATGTTTGCAAAAGGAAATACGGAACTTGTAGAAATGGCTATGGAATTTGGAACTAAACCAGAGTACCTTGAAAAAATTACTTGGGGTAACTTCTTCTTTAACAATGCAATCCCTGTTACATTAGGAAACTTCCTAGGTGGGGTTATCGTTGGTACGTTGTACTTCCTAATTCACAAAAAATACACAAGAGCATAATAAACAAAACTGTATGGACGGGTTATCTCGAAAATACAGTTTTTTTGTGCGTAAATTGATTAGTATTGGTAACAATAAAAACAAAGAGGTGTCGACATGAAAAGATTATTGATTAGTAGGCGAGAATTCGCTATGATTTTTACTGGAATTTTAATATTGGCTATAGGTATACAATGGTTTTTGGTACCACATGACCTTGTTACGGGGGGGATATCTGGATTTGGTATGATTATTGATTCGCTTGTTGGAATACCTATTCCTGTAACAAATATAGTTGTAAATATTCCGTTGTTTGTTATAAGTATAAAACAGAGAGGAGTAGATTTTGCAGTTAAGGCATTTTATTCAGTAATTTTGCTATCAATTTTGTTAAGTATACTTGAGATGTTTGCAAATCCGTTTGTAGAACTTCAAGATATGGTGTTAGTTGCTGTTTTTGGGGCAGCTGCAATAGGGCTTGGCGTTGGTATAGTGTTAAAAGCAGGTGCAAGCACAGGTGGGACGGATATGCTTGCCACTATTATTCATTTTATTATGCCAAAAGTGCCGATTTCAACTATTTTGTTATGTATAGATGGCTCTATTATTGCAGGTGGTATGTTTTTGTATGGCGTTGAAAACACTATGTACGCTATAATTGCAGTTGTTATTATATCGAGGGTTATTAGTCGTGTTCTTGAGGGTGGAACAAGTGCGATTGCGGCTTATATTATATCGGATAAAAGTGATGAGATTGCAAAAGCTATAATTGAAGTTATACCACGTGGATGTACACAATTTGTCGGTAAAGGAATGTATTCTGGGCAAGAACGTAAAATGTTGTTTACTGTTGTTGCAGAAAAGCAGTTGCCACAACTTAAAGAGCTGATAAATCAAATTGATAGTAAAGCATTTATAACAGTGGGTGAAGTTAGAGAAACTCTTGGCGAGGGCTTTATGCCGCAATAGCAAAAAAATAAGGCGACTGATGATAGTCGCCCTTTTTTTATTCTGCTGTACGTACAAGTCGTACTGAGTTTAGGATATTGTCTCCACCTTCACCCATAGCTTCGCTTTCTAAATATTTTTGAGAGAAACGCACGCCACCTGCACCGTGGTAGTCTTCGCCGTTATCATCAATTGCATAACCAAACGCTACATACCAAGCATAATAGTTTGTTGGGTCTGCTGTGCTAAAATACGCTGACGTACTAGTCCAGTAGTAGAAAAATTCGTTGTCTTCAAGTGTTGTATATGTGAAATATTCTGGGTCGATAGCAGGATAAGAACCACTATAATCTAAAAGTGTTTGAAGTTCTTTTACATCTGGCAATCTCCAGTCGTCATATCCAGCAAATTCTGTGCCTTGTGCTGTCACAAGTGCTGTTTCCCAATCAACAGCAATACCCATATCAGCAGACATCCACATTAAACCAGTTGAAGTATCTGTAATTGTGCCATCGCCATTGTCAACATAATCGTTTGCAGCATATTCATCACCACGAACTGCACGAACATTTTTGCCCATGTTGCTTGGTGCTTCAGCTTGATAAGCTTTGATGTGACCAGTTGCATGGTTTACACCAAATGCAACACCTTGGCGAGCACCTTCTTCTTCAACAAGGTAGTAGTTGCTAGACCAAAATTGACCTTCGTCTTTTGAAAT
>LNZQ01000029.1 GCA_002007315.1 Epulopiscium sp. Nele67-Bin004 | reverse complement strand
TTGATTTTGTGAGCTTAGAGATTTCTGCCCTTATCCCAATTTATTGGCAGTGAGTCAATCCTTGGCCAGAGGTCTCTGGTCTTATCCAGAGTTCAGGTTTAAAGCCAAATTTTAAGTCAGGGTCTCAAACAAGTTGCTTGGCTGAAATTGAATTTTAGTGGATTTCTTTTTTTTTTTTTTAAGTTTCATTCCCCCATATATATACATTTTATTCAGATCTCCTTGAAAGTACCATTAATATTTCTTTGGTCATTAGGAGGCAAAACAAACAAATATATAATCATAGACATCTGACTCATTATGAGCTTGTTAAATTAATCTAACGTACTTGTATTTATTGAGAGACGAGCTTGGTGAACGAATGAATGTTACTATTTCAGCTCTATTTTGGGTTCCTGAGGGAAATACGTGGGTCCTTAATGTACATGGGTTTATTAATTTTTTACTCAAAAGTTTTATCTAACCAATGGAAGGACTTCTAAATGGCACTAAAAGTTCCTAGCTAAGAGTTTCCTCCCAAAACCTATTCACAAAGCTGCAGAGGCAAACTTTTACTAAGGACTTGGGAGAGTTCTAAAGCTTGGAGAAAAGGCAGAGTTGAGCCTGTTGCTATGGATGATGTCATGTTTCATGAACCTGTCATTGGCTGTCTTGGCTGTTAAGGGGTCTTCTGCCAGTGAATTCATGACAGAAGTACCACAGGAGGTAGGTGCCATGTCCAAAAAAAATTAGGAATACGTGCAGCCTCTTGGCAACTTGTTAACAATTAGTGGGGTAGCCTATCCATATAAGAAATATCTTAATTATCAGACTACAATTGCCATGACTGGTACATCCACCATTATGCAATACATATAATCACAAATTATATTAACATGTAATCTCTGAATGGAATTATTTTTTGCATTTATTAGGAGAAGGCTTAGCACCCAGCTCTATCACCTACTGCCTCAGTAGTGTACAAGAGTTCTTTGGCGCTCAGACACCAGCATAATGGGATAGGAGAGGAGCATTAACCCTGCAGTGCAAATGCTGAATCGGCTCATTCCCCTCTGTAACTGGATTGTTTCTGTTAGTTGTTAAAGTGACTGCATCCTTCACTAGCTCTACTATGATCACAGTACCTTCAGGATTAAGGCGATACCCTCCTAAAAGCTCAGTATCATTTAAGGTTTCTAAAATGTTGATGACATTAGGAGGAAAACTGTCAACAGCAGCCAGTTTAGCATTGTTTGTGATTTCCTTTGTGACTTCGGAGTCATCTTGACTACTTTTCAAAGATTTAGGAGCTGGTTTTATTGCTAAAACCATTTGTAAAAAATTCTAGGAGTCCTAAAATTAGGATTGACATGCAATTTTTTTCACTCCAAACTCAGCAATTTAGTAGCTACTTTAAGCTTTTTAAGGTGTTTGGTGAATAGGGCCCCAGGGCTGTAAAACAAAAATAAGGTAAAAGAAGCTAAAAACCTCTGGCAAGCTGAGTGGAACTGCAAGAGTTGGGTGCTAGTTCACTGAGTTTTTGACTTCAAGTGCCATGTTTTTCATTAAACAGAGTCAATCAACCCCTTTGTTCATGTCTTTTTTTGATCAATATATTTTTCCATTTTCTTTTAACATTTTTTTTTTGCACTACGTGAAGTACTGTGCAACTTGATTATAGGTCTGTTGTCATTTGGTAAAACAACTCTGTTAATAAGGTTTGAGGAAAAAAAAATGTGAGATTTGCTTTTTCATTTCATTTAGAAATGGCAGTGGCAGTGTATCATAGCATTGTAGTTGTAGTGTAGTGTATCATAGCTATAATCTTAAATCTACCTGTAAAGGGTCACTGGAAAGAACCTGAAACAAATGGCCATTCATAATAGGATCAGAGGTCTATTTGAGCCTGTAATGACAGAAAAACATCTGTGACAAGAACCTCTACACTGTACATATTGTAAGAGATATGTTCCATTAATTTCCCTGCTTACTTCAGTCATTTCTTCTCTGAATCTGTCACCATGGACTGTTGTACCTCCCAGTGTCTCTTTGTATGCAGGACCTGGTGTGACATGTTGCTCATCTCTTAAGATCATTTAACATGCCGTTACCCATCTGCATGTTTCGCCCTCTTTTCCTTTGCTCCAGGCACTCATCACTAACCATCGGCATCCATGTTGGATTTCCACCTTGCATAATTACCCCTGGCTCAATCGTCATTATCAGTAGTGGCGACTTTTCAGGGATACATAAAAACGCACCTATGACAGTTGCAAAAACTACTGCTATAAAGCCAAAGTTTCTAACTTTATCTTTGTACGTCATCATCATAACAGAATAAATATTATGCATACATATGCCCCTTCCCAATAGCATTTAGATACGCTTGTTCAAAGTTTGCATTTGTATTTACAAAATCGTCTTTAGTGCCCGCAAATTTTATCTCGCCACTTTGTAAAACAATAATATTTTTCGCTGTAAGTTCAATATCTGATATTATGTGTGTCGATAAAATCAAAATTCTAGTTTTAGCTAACGTTTCAAACAAATTACGTAAGTTCATACGCTCCTCAGGGTCAAGCCCCACGCTTGGTTCATCAAGTATAATTATTTGTGGATTTCCAAGCAGTGCACAAGCAAGCCCAATACGTTGTTTCATTCCCCCAGAATATGTACCAAGTTTTTTATTTGTATATGGTGTCAAGTTAAACAAGTTTAGTAGTTCTTCAACATGTGGCTTAATCGACTTTTTGTTGATACCTTTAATTCCTGCAAAATACGTTAAATACTCCACACTTGTTAAGTTTGGATATACGTTTACATCTTGTGGCAAATAGCCAAGTTTTCCCCTTATCGCTTTTGGGTCTAATATTATATCAGCATCATTTAAGCTAATTTTTCCCGAAGTTGGCTTTTCAAGCGTTGTTAATAGCTTAATTAGCGTTGTTTTTCCTGCCCCATTTGGACCAACCAAACCATACACGCCCCCAGACTCCAAATTTAGCGATACATTTTTTAATATTTTTGCATCTCCATAAGTTTTTGATACATTTTCTAAGTTAAGTTTCATTTGCTTATCTCCTTTTTCAAACTATGTCTCCATAATATCATAAAGTTTTTTTCTGGGCACAAAACTTGCATAAGTTACAAGGTTATTTGCACGAAATACATATTCCCCAATCAATAGTTGACATAACAATGTTGCTAGGTTATTCTATTGTTATTAATATAAAGGGATGTGATAAAATGGAGAAAGCCGTAAATTCATTAGATAAAATTTTAAATCCACGTAAAATCGAAATAATAGATGATATCGTATATATGTCACCCTTGCCAAGCGTCAAACATAGCAAACTTATGTTTCGTATAACATTACCTTTCGAGATGTATCTTAGAAAAAAGAAATGTGAAGTTTATCAAGTAATCAATGTGTACTATAACCCAGATAAACCTAAAAATCATGTCATACCTGATATAGCTGTTATGTGCGAACCAGATAAATTTAAACCTAACGGGTACTATGGTGTGCCGAGTCTTATCGTTGAAATTTTATCAAGCAACCGAAAAGACGACCAAGGCACTAAATTTGATTTATATGAACGAATAGGTGTTTCAGAATATTGGATAGTTGACCCCCTAAGTGATACGATAAATCAATACATTTTAATAAATGGCAAGTATAAATTAATCGAGGTATATCGCTATATACTCGCTGAAGAATTTGAAACGCTTGATGAAAACGAGCAAGAAGAACATAAAACTTTTATTGTCCCTAATCTTTTTAAAGATTTGGAGATTTCTCTTGAAGATATTTTTGGAGCTTAAACTTTGTATCAAATACAAAACAATTTTATAATGACCTCACTTTATAATTAAAGCGAGGTCATGCAATTAAATAGTATGTGTTTGCAAAAATTCATTTAGTTTATTTTCATTAATTGAACTATCTGCAATTCCTAATATTAACTTTGTTAATTCGTAGTTGCTAATTGAGATATTAATTTTATTAAGTCTACACAAAGTAATCATGACTATTGCTCCAACTCTTTTATTTCCATCAATAAATCCATGATTTTTTACTAGACTAAATGTAATAGTAGCTATTTTATTAATAGTTGAAGGGTATAGATCTTGACCATCAAAAGTAGCACAAGCTTTTAATAACGCACTTTGTATTAATCCACTATCTCTAACACCTTGACTCCCACCATGTTTAATAATAGTTCTTTCATGAATGTGTAAAACCTGCTCATAACTTAAAGTAATCATTTAGCAAGTTCCTTTAAGCTCTCATCATATTCTTCAAAAATATCTTCCACTATTGACAAAAATTCTGCCTCTTGTTTCTCCTTAACTAATTTTACAAAATCAATAACTTCCGTTTGATGACTCACATCTAAAGTTTTAAAATCATTAATTAATTGTTCTAGTAGCTCCATTCCAATCACCTTTCATATTTATAGGATTATGTTATTATATCTATTTTTGTATAACTTATCAACTAAAACTTTCACATAACTAAGTCATGCAATTAAACAACACTATATCCACAATAAACTTATTATTTTGAACTTCTATATCCAACATTCCGTTATAAATATCAACAATATTTTGTATCGTTTTTATCCCTATTCCATATTGTGCACCATCTCTCTTACTCGATATAGGCACACCTTTTTTAAATTTTATCTCCTGCTCATTGCTATTTATTATCGAAACATATAAATTATTTTGCAACTGCCTAATTGACACCTCAATAAGTTTTTCCCCCACATTATTTTTGCAAGCGTATATCGCATTATCAAGCAAATTACCCAAAATATTTGCAATATGCGAATTTTCCACTGCCAAACTATCGTGCATAGACACCTGCACATTTATAATAATATCCGTATCTCTAACTTCATACAACTTATAATTAATAATTGCGTCAATTATCGGCACATTACAAATAAAACTATTTGAAGTGTGCGTTATCTCCAGCTTTTCTTTTATCTCACCAAGTGCTTTTTCATAATCGGCATGTTCTATAGCATTTTGTATACTTAGCAAATCATAAGTGAAGTTGTGCTTTAACTTCAAAACTTCTTTATGCTCCTTTTGTAGCAACTCATACAAATTAAAATAATATTTAACTTGTTCATTTGCAATCGCAACTTCGGCTTGTGTGTTTGCAACTTTTATAAGTCGCTCATAGTTCACAAAATACACAACATTTATAACAAGCATCAATACACACATAATTATAGTGTCCCACACCAATTCATACACTGGCAACGCTATCATTCTAACCATCAAAAACATGATTACACAACTTATGAGTGGCACACTAATAATATATATCGCCTGCCTACGGCTATTAACTGTATCCTTTTGCAATAACGGGATTGACGTATCAAAACAGTAATCAAATATTTTTGGTATACTTAGCAAAGTTAAACTCAATGTTATTAAAAATAGTTGGTCAATATATTTAAGCCCTATAATTGGTACAATGAACGCATCGAAAATAATAAACACCAACAACTCCACACACCCCACAACAACCAACCCCACTATTGTAGTCATAATTTTTGCTAAAATACTTCCTCTAAAAAATAGTATTAATATTATAAATAGTCCTATTGCGTTTGAAGTATAAATATATATTCCATTGTTTGCCGAATTAGATAAATACCGTACAGTGTCCATTATTATAAACATCAACAAGTAACTTAAAAATATGTTGCCTTTTTTTGCTGGCTTAGCCTCAAATAATCTCACAAACATTCCTTGCAATGCACAACACTGAACAATATTCGCAATCAAAAAATTCCAGTACCCCATTATCTTCTTACTCTCAAAAATTGTTTGTATCTGTCAAGAGTTTCTTCCTTATAAATACGTCCAATATTTATTTGCGTATCACCTACTGTGATTTTATTTTTATCTTCCCAATTTACATGCTCAAAGTTTACTATAAACGACCTGCTCGGTCTAACAAAAATATCGTACTTGCCAACTTCCCCCCAAATATCTTTTATTTTACCCAAAAAAGTATAAACTTCACCCTTAGTATATATTTTTATTTTGTTTAACACACTTTCAAAATAAATTACAGAAAAGTGCGTAAAGCCCACTACTTTAGTGGTGGGATATAAGCACCCATTAACTTTAGAAAAAAGACCTTGTCAAAAGGTGTTTTTTCGTGTAGACTACTTTTAACAACTGAATATATGAGGTTGGTAGAAGTAGTCATTTCTACCGTAAAATATTCAATGCACGTTGAACGGTTTTTTATGTCCAACAGCGTCTTGAAACGGGCGTTATACTATCGCTAATTAGTTCAATGGAGCTATTGATAGTGAAAGTCTTAGGGAAAATAATCAGTGTTTGAGTACTTTCGAGGCTCTTAAGAAGGTTGTTCAGTACCTAAGAACCCCACTGCTTTAGCTGTGGGAGTTTCAGATCTTTTATATAAACAAATTCTTCAATGCCTTTTGAATTAAATGTAAATATATTACCTTTTCGCTCCTCAAGCCTGCTAAGTGCCATTTGTATATCCATCAAATTTTTTAATGCTACGTCCTTATGCTCTTTTGTATCGTCGCAAATTGCTATTTTCATATCTAACCTCCAAAAAAGGGACACCTTATAGATGTCCCCCATATTTTATCTAAAATGCAATAGTTGCTCGTAATCTTCAACTTTAGCATTTTTCAAACAATATTCAATTATAACTCGCCCAAGTGGGTGAAGTTGATCTGATAAGAAAGGTGTAAGCTCTTGTCTAAAGAAATCATACAAGATTTTTGCCCCTTCATCATACCCTTTTAAGCCGATTTCAGGTTGACGGCTTGTGTCAAGAAGCACTGTTGGAATGTCAAATCCATCTACCCTAACATTTGCTGGTGCATATCCAAGCAATGGGCATCTTGACTCAACAAGTTGTTTGCGATTAAATCTAGTTGAACCACGTCTTGCAAGATATTCTCTAGTAATCCATTGACCTCTAAAGCCAACTTCATACGCCCCAATGTGTTGGTTTGGAATAAGAATATATCCTGTGTCTGGTGTGTTCAAAATTTGTTTTAACAACAAGTTTGCTTGCTCAACTTTACGTCCGGTTGCAAACGGCCAATATGACCCAACACCTTCACTTTTCATTCCGTCGCTGTCAAGAATACTTGGGTTTGCATGCCCACGAGGTGCAACAAGTCTCCACAACCACGCCAATGCTGGTGGCAACACGTGGAACATACCCATAATACCGTAAGTTGGGTTATCTTTTGTACAAGATGGTGCACGCACCCCAAAACTTCTGATGTCAACTTCAACTGGTTCATTTACAATGTGGTCAATACGTCTTCTTGGTATAATTATTCTTGGGTTTGGACATGGTTTTCCAAGGTCTTCATCTATAGTGTGCTCCCAAATTAGACATGTTGAGTCTGGTGACGCTTCCATATTTAAGAAAATTAGTGGCTCTTTTGGGTGAACACACATTTTTTCATAATATGGGTCTGTTCCATAACCAGTGATATGGTTTACACGTAAAAACCAACCTTCTTCTCCGTCTGTAACCATAAGTTTTGTCCCTGCTTGATAACTTGGATGAACTATAGCCATATCGTCTGTTACAGGATGAAGCTCACATTCAACTCTAACGTCCATATAAGTTGAGTCACCTGTAATTAAGTTTGTTGCTAACGCCATTTTTCCTTTTATGTCCGTGTGGATTTGTTCGATCATCTCACTTTTTCCACCACCACTTGCACCTTCGTGCATAATAGTAAACACATTTTCATATGGCGTAATTACTCTAACTGTTGATGCATGAAGTGTAACCCAACCTTCCGCTTCACCAATAGTTAACAACACGCCGTAAATACCTTTTTTAGCACTTGGCCCTGGATATAAGTTGTATGCAAACACCTCATGCATGCCTTCGCTACGGTGATGAACAACAACTTGTTTGCCTTCATAGTGTGTGTGTCTAAAAGGTGGTGCAACGTATAAAATTGCACGTGGCTTAAATCCATCTCTAATGTTTTCTAGTGGAACAAGTCCTTGTAAGTCAGCAAGTGCAGCCGCAAAAAATCCTGTGTTTGCTGGTGCAATCAAAAGTGATTCATATCCATATTCATGTCCACCAGACATAAATGCCATAACTATAAGCTCACCTTGGTCAAGCCAATCCAAAGTTTGTTGTCTTGTTTCATCAAATTCAACACCAAATCTATCAATATACTTTGTTTTGTCAGTTGGTAAAGTATCCGAGATTACCATACAATTTGGGTCACGTCTTCTCATGTGAGTTTCCATATAGTTTACAGCAACACCATTTTTACATTTAACAACTCTAGCCTCAACGATTTCTCCAACACCTTCAACGTCGTAACTTACAGTATATTCTTTATTTCCAGCTCCACCCATAGCAAGCTCTAAAAGATGCTCTCTACTTTCTGGAACGATCAATCTATTTTGTTTTGCAAGTAAATCTTTTACTGGTTGTGGCAAAATCATTTTTTCTAAAACAGATTTCATATTTTCTCTCCCCCTACATATTTTCTATAATAATGATTACCATTTAATTATATATTACAAATTTTGAAAAGTAAACACATTTACCTTATTATAGAATATTTTGGAATTAGTCAACTAATTCTATAAATTGTCCGTAACCTTTTTTCTCCATTTCCTCCAAAGGAATGAACTTTAATGCCGCACTATTTATGCAATATCGCATACCACCAAGCTCTTCTGGACCATCTCCAAATACATGCCCTAAGTGAATGTCAGATAAAGTTGAACGAACTTCCGTTCTTGTCATGCCATGACTTTTGTCTACAACTTCTGTTATCAGCTCTTTTGTGATTGGTTTTGCAAACGCTGGCCAGCCACAACCACTGTTAAATTTATGAGTAGACACAAAAAGAGGTTGTCCAGATACGATATCCACATAAATTCCTGCTCTAAATTCCTCATCATATTCATTATTAAAAGGAAGTTCCGTCGCATTATTTTGTGTAACGTCATATTGTTCACGACTCAATTTGCTTTTTAGTTCCTCTTTTGATGGGCGTTTATATTTTGCATTTGGGTCAACTGCATTTTTTGCGATATCGTAAATATCAGGCGATATATGGCAATACCCTGCTGGATTTTTTACTAAATAGTCTTGATGATAAGACTCTGCAAGATGATATTTACGTAGCGGTTCATTTTGAACTCTAATTTTTCTATCAAACTCTTGTTGAAGTTCTTCTAGTGCAATCTCAATAATTTCTTTGTCCGCCTCATCAACATAGTATACACCCGTGCGGTATTGACTTCCAACGTCGCCACCTTGTCTATTTAAACTTGTTGGATCGATAGACTTGAAAAACAACTTTAATAAAAATGGTAAAGTTATCGCATCTTCATCATACACAACTTCAACTGCCTCAACATAACCCGTTTCATCTGTACAAACTTGCTCATACGTAGGTTTTTTTTCTTCTTTACCGTTTGCATAACCTACTGTAGTTCTCATTACACCGTGAATTTGTTGCAAATATCTTTCTATTCCCCAAAAACAGCCACCACCGAAATAAATTTTTTTCATTTTAGTTATCCTCCACGAACTTATTTTTTTAATATTATGCACAAAAAAAGGGGGCAATATACCGCCCCCCAAAATCTATCTTATTTATCCAATGCTGCTAATGCAACTGCATTTAGTAAACTCCAAGGTTTGTTAAAGTGTGGTTGGAAGAAGAAGTCTACCATCGCAAGTTCTTCAACTGTCATCTCATTTTGTATAACAACAGAAAGCGTATTCATATATTGTGTCAAATCTTTATCGCTCACGATTTGACCACCTAATACACGTCTTGTTGTTTTGTCGTATACCAAAGTTATTGTTGCTGCCTCATAAGTTGGCATAAACTCTGGACGGTCATTTTCTGTAATTGTAACACTTGCAACGTCAAGACCTTCGATACGGTTTGCACCTTCTTCTGTAAGTCCTGTTGCAGCTATGTTGTGCTCATAAATTTTGATACCTGATGTGCTTTGCGTCCCAAGATATTTAAGCGTTGGTTTAACAAGGTTTCTCGCAACCAAAGTACCCATTCTAACTGCGTTTGTAGCTAGTGGAACATATCTTTTTTCGCTTGTTGGATTGTATGAAACAACGCAGCAGTCTCCCGCAGCAAAAACGTCTGGTTCGCTTGTTTGCATATACTCATCAATTACGATCGCACCGTTTGGCAACATATCAAGTTGACCTTTAAGAAGTCCTGTGTTTGGAGCAAATCCAATACAAAGTACAACTAAGTCCGCTTGGTGTTCGCCTTTATCTGTAACAACTTTTGCAACGTTTCCATCTTCACCTTCAAAACGTACAACTTTTTCTCCAAGAGCAAGTTTTACGCCTCTATCAGAAAATGCTTTTTCTGCAACGTCAGTGTATGCTTTATCTAGGTATTTGTTCATGATACGTGGTTCAGCATCGATAAGTACTGTGTTTTTGCCAAGCATTTCAAACGCTTCTGCAAGCTCCACCCCGATATATCCTGCTCCAATTACAACAACGTTTGTTGCATCTTTTGCTTTTTCAATAATTTCTTGAGAGTGGTAATAATTTTTAGACAACGTGATGTTTCCTAAATCTCCACCTTCAAATTTTGGTACTATTGGCCAAGAACCCAGAGTTACAATAAGTTTGTCGTATGTGTCATCAAACTCCGCACCTGAATTTAAGTCCTTTACTGTAACAGTTTTGTTTTTGATATCAACTGAAAGCACATCATGTTCCATTTTTGTATTTACGCCAAGATCCGCAAGTGCTTGTGGCGAACTATAAAACAGTGACTGTGCGTCTGGCACAACACCTGATACGTTTAATGCAATTCCGCATGATAAAAACGAAATATTGTTATTTCTTTCATAAACTGTAACTTCTGCGTCGCTATAAAGTTGTTTAACATTTACAATTGCTGCTGTTCCTGCATGTGTACATCCAATTACTACTACTTTCATTTGAAAACTCTCCTTTATAATATGGTTTATTCTTCCACATCATCTATTTTGTCAGGTATAACGAAAATTTGTATATTTTCTTGGTCTTGGAGTCGCATTCTATATAAATGGTATGGGAGTTCTACTTTTTCTTCAGCCAAATCATCATTTGTTATAAACACTGTATTTGGCGATTTTAAGTCAACTGCAATAATTTTTTTGCCTTCGATTATGTTAAAAAACTGCTCATAAACCGAAAGTTGCATACAGTGGCTCGTGTGTATGTCGCCGACGTTTACACCAGGGGTAACGCCAAGCCATTCAAGTTTTTTGGCTTTTGTTATACCAAATTTGAACGTAAAAATACCTGCACTATCCATATATTTAACAAGTTTGCGAGTAAAGCGTTCAATTTTTTGTGTTGTGCTTTTTGCAGTGCTTGCAGGCGTGTTGATATAGCTTTGTTCTGTTCCCTCAATTTCTTCTTCTTGCCCAATTGGGTACAAAACTATATTGCCTGTTTGGTCTCTAAGTGCCGTTATCGTAAGAACTTGTTTGTAGTCTTTAATTTTTTCAACTACACACATTTCATACTCAAGGTCAACTTCAAGCAAAATTTCGTCAAGTGTGTCAGTTTCGCTAACTAAATTCATTTCGATTTCATTTTCATATATATGAATAGTTCGGCAAGGTACACCGATTTCATCTGCTGCATACTGTAGGTCTTCTTCATCTAAACAGTTTATATACTCTGGCACTGGGATTTTTAATTCTGTAGCAAGCTCTAGTTGTGCCATTCTGTTCATGATTAAGTCACGTGCTGGTTTTGATGGATACGAAGAAACGTTTAAATCAAAATCTTGTGGCACTTGTGAAAGCACATTTGTACTAAAAATTACTGCATCAACTCTAAGTGCAAGGCGTTCTAACGTGCCTTTGTTAAAGTCAGATGAAATATTTGTTGTTGCGTAGTCTGATGCCACGTTATCAACTTCTTTATCTAGTAAAATTGTTTCTATACCTCGTTTTTTCGCCTCTTGACAAAACATAAGTGATGTTAAATTTGCTCCTACTATTCCAATGGTTTTAATTTGTTTTCTGCTCATATATATCCTTTCTTAGTTTGCACCTAGCAAATAGTTAATAGTTTCAACTGCGTGGTCATAATTTTTTGCATATGGACTTAAACATACTATCAGATCTTCACCAAAATTTGCACCTGCAAGGGTATCAAGTCCTTCTCGTGGAACTCTAATTCCATAAATATACTCGTTGTTATCTTCTGGATTTATACCTTTTTCGGTTTCATACATTTCTATTATACCATCAATACCCTCCATGTTGTCTAGTGGTGCAAATATAATTTGGTCACTGTTTTTGATTATTTCATTAAATTTTATCTCTGTCATAAAAAATATGTCGCCTTTGTCCTCTTGAAGACGAATAGCAAATAACAACTCGTTGGCCATAACTCCTTGGTCATATCCAGACCAGTCGCCAGACAACACCTCAATGTCAACATCTCTAGTTGTTTGTAGGTCGGCTACAGTTTGGTCAAATTCTTCATAGTCTTGGTACATACGACCAATCATAATTATATTTGTTGTATATGTCGGTGGTGGTGGTGCGAAGTACGATGATAAAAATGACACTGTTACTATTATTGCAACTATCGTCCCACCTATTTGCCACCCATAATAATACCAAATGTATCCCAATTTCTCTTTTATAGTCATTTGTTTGAATTTTTCTTTATTGTTCATTCTTTCTTTGCTATTCATATAGTTCCTCCAACCTCTATAAATTGTATCAAATAATTGTGATGATTTCAACTATCCCCTTTATTTAGTCTCCACTACATGGTATACTGATATCAGTATATAGTAGGAGGATATAAAAATTATGAATTTTCTTAACAAGCTTGAAAAAAAATTCGGCAAATTCGCAATCCCTAATTTAATGTTATATATTATGTTTGGTCAAGGAATCGTGTTTTTTGCATCAATGTTTAACCCATTACTTTGGTATAACTTTGTATTTAGTTGGGAACGTGTTATGGCTGGTGAAATTTGGCGACTTATCACGTTTATTTTTATACCATCATCAACAAGCCCTATTTGGTTTTTCCTTTGGGTAATTATATATTACTCTATCGGCTCACAATTAGAAAGGGTGTGGGGCACATTTAATTTCAATTTTTATTATTTTATTAGTGTAATTAGCACAATTTTTGTATGTTGCTTATTCGGAATGTCTGGAAACGTTGGAACTTATATAAATTTATCATTGTTTTTGTCATATGCAACATTGGTGCCAGAAGCAACTTTTTACCTGTACTTTTTTATACCAGTCAAAGCAAAATATTTGATAGCATTTTATTTTGTAATACTTGGTATGGACGTACTTAGCTATGGAATACCTAGGTTGTTTTTGATTACTGCGTCACTTGCGGGATATATTATATTTTTCGTTATTCCGTTTTTTATGGGCAAACGTATGCGAGTTAAGCCTAATGGGTCATATGACAATGCATTGCACCATCAACAACAACAAAGACGTCGCCAACAAAGCGGGCGTCCTGCTGGTGCACCAAATCAAAATGGGGGCGGAAAAGCAATAAAAGTTGCTTTCCATAAGTGTCATATATGTGGAAAAACAGAACTTGATGATGAGAGTTTGGAATTTAGATATTGTTCAACTTGCAATAAAGAATATTGTATAGACCATCTAAAAGACCACCCACACTAAAACTTTTATATTTTTAGTCTTTATTTTCTTTTGTTTTGTGGTATAATAAAAGAAAGCACTAGTACGTCAATACTAATGCTTTCCAAAGTTTTGGATATTTTATATTTGGGGCTATGGAACAAAACCATTTATAATTTTGCGAACGACTTACTTGTTGGGGTGGTCGTTCTTTTCTTTTGTATTTATTTCAAAGTCAAAATCTTTAAACTTCAACCTGATTTTACTAATAAACGTATTCTTTTTAGGATATATTACTATCCCACAAACAACAATCATTACTATTAATACAATGTTCATCCATAGCACCCCCTTTCTGCCATGCTTCTTGCTCGCACAGCCCTCAGGAGGATAACACCCGAACCCCCGCTTCACCCCTCAGCGGTTTACTTTTTTATTGTACCATCACATTGTTGTACTTCAGCGGTTTGTATTTAATCAGGAAAAACAGAAAAATTCCCTGCAGCACAAGAAAATGACACTGTATTATTCCCATTGTGAGTGAGAAATACCTCTGCTGGTTTGATAAAGGTTTTTATACTTTGATTTTAGTCAGTACGGTGCTGTAGCAAAAACTGTAGTAATGTAAAAATAATCCAAAACCCACTGCTACAAGAAACAAGAATGTAATGTGTAGATATTTCCTCATAAATGATCATCATCTATCACATGTGTCATTGTTTAGTTTAAGACTATTAATTACATTAAGAAATATTAAAACGTAAATCCCAAAACAGTAAGTTCTAGCATAAACTGGCTATATGGCAACCTCTACAGGGCACAGCTGAATCTGTCTGTGATTCATCAACATTGTGCAACTACATGATATGTTATTTGCTGTCCTTGATGCTTCTGTTGCTCCTGATTTTGTGTCTGCAGTGAGACTCACAGCACAGATGCCCGGGGTCAGGATCATCCAGCACCACTTGATGAAGAAGACAGGTTTGTAGCCAATCATGTCCTCGATATTTAGGTAGAATCTGTCACTACCTGAAATGCAAATCAGCATCACTTGGAGTTAACGCATGTAACATCAAAATAATGACATGACTGATATATTTTGACAGTGTATGGCCATGTGAACAAAGCCACAGACTGTGATGAGATGTGGATTAAATGTGGTCTACATTTTCCTTTGAAGAGACAGAAAATCATTCTGCTTTGCTGTCTGGATGCAAAATATTATTAGTCACATTAATATAATTGGGTTTGTTGTCTGCTTAAATAAGGCAGACAATAGTGTTATAAGTAATTAGGATAATAGTAATAATAATAATTGAATAAAACCCAAACATGAAAGACATAAATTGTTTCTCCTTTGAGTTAGGGGATTGATGTCCCCGGCCGGACAGTGTATTGAATTTTTTTAAAAAGTGCACCGAATTTAAATGACAACCTCAAACAATGTCATAAAGCCATAATATATTGGTGAAAAGATCTGTGTGCTTTGTATAATCCCACATGTAAGTAAAGGATGCATGTGTTGCTGTTCTCCAGCAGAGGGCAGAAAAGAAATATGATTGCAACAAGGGGGATAAAATCATGATGCAGTGTATGTGGTTCTGTGTGAAATTGTGTCACAGCTGTGCAGTTGACAAAAGACAGAATACTGTTACCTGAGGTAACAAAGGTAAGGAAGGAAAAGCAAACATATCATGGCGATCTCCCGTTAAATTGTCTTACCGTACACCCAGCCAATACATATGGACTCAAATATAGCCACAAACAGCAAACACATCCCGCTGGCAGCATACGAGTCAAACAGCTGGAAGACATACATTCCTCCCTGACAGGAGGAGATAGATGTCAGTTCTCTGTCACAGCCACTG
>LNZQ01000028.1 GCA_002007315.1 Epulopiscium sp. Nele67-Bin004 | reverse complement strand
ATATTTTCACTTGGTATTTCCAAAACATGTGCTATTTCTTCAATTGTTGGTTCTTTTGAATTTTGTCTCGTCAGCTTTTCCTTAACTTGTAAAGCCTTGTATGCAGTATCTCTTAGGGAACGACTTACCCTTATGGCATTGTTATCACGTAGATATCTTCTTATTTCACCTATAATCATAGGCACTGCATAAGTCGAAAACTTAACATTTTGACTTACATCAAAATTGTCAATCGCTTTTATAAGCCCTATGCACCCCACTTGAAATAAATCGTCTACATGCTCTCCCCTATTGTTAAAACGTTGTATAACGCTTAATACCAATCGCAAATTTCCATAGATATATTCTTCTCTTGCACGATTGTCACCAGCTTCTATTAGCTCAAAAAGTTGTTCCTTTTGTTGATTTGTTAAAATAGGTAACTTTGATGTATTTACACCGCATATCTCTACTTTATTAATTGCCATGTAGACTCCTCCTAGTTCTTACATAAGTATGTTAAATCAGCCTATATATAACTTAGGATAACCTACTAAATGACAAATTATGCATAAATTTAACTCATTTTGTTAAATTCTTTTTTTAATCTACATATTATTTTCTTTTCAAGCCTAGAAATATACGATTGTGAGATCCCCAGCAAGTCTGCAACTTCTTTTTGAGTTTTCTCTTTGCCTTCGTTTTTAAATCCAAATCTCAACTCAACTATTTCTCTTTCTCTGTCGTTTAATTTTTGTAATGCCTCATTTAAAAGTTCTTTGTCAACTTCATCTTCAATATTGCGATAAACTGCGTCGCTCTCTGTCCCCAAAATATCCGAAAGAAGTAACTCATTTCCGTCCCAGTCAACGTTAAGTGGTTCATCTATAGAAACTTCAACTTTCAATTTATTTGTTCGACGCAAATGCATAAGTATTTCATTTTCGATGCACCTTGATGCATAAGTAGCTAATTTAATTTTTTTAGTTGGATTAAACGTATTAATTGCTTTAATTAGTCCAATTGAACCAATTGATATCAAATCTTCCATTCCTATCCCTGTATTTTCAAACTTTTTAGCGATGTATACAACTAGTCTAAGATTTCGCTCTATTAAAGTTTTTTTGATGTTAGCAAGTTCTTCCTCATCGGCAACAACTTCTATCATTTTTTCTATTAGCTCCATTTCCTCCTCTTTTGACAGAGGGGCTGGCAGTATCTCACTCCCTCCAATATAGTGTACTTCTGAACCTCGGTCGCTTACAAAATTAAAATACTTAGCCTGACAACTATACATAAGTTTATTTAAAACACGCATCTATTTCCCTCCTAGTTTACCAAATCTGGATGTATTAATACTGAATAACTATCATCTTTAAACACCTTAAGTTTGCATAAAGCAACCATTGCCTCGTTGTATCCATAGACTATATCACCTCTACTAATCGTTATTTCTTGAACTTTAATCGCTACTAACATTCCATTTTTGCATCCCACACTATCAAACGGTATTAACTGAATTGATTTATTTGTATCTGGCAAAATATCAATTACATTATCAGTTGTTTCTAACTTATTTATAAATTCTTTTATTTCATTAGTCAGGTATTTTTCAATTTTATCCATTGCAACTACTGTTACAGGTCTTTTTGAAAATACCGTGTAAAGCATATTCCCTGTGTCTACAATCCCTTCTAAAGTTATTACATTATTATTTATGTTGAATGTAACTTTTGCTTCATAAGGCAGTAGCAGTATTCTTTTTCTTATAAATGTTATGCAATGATAAGTTAATAAAGTAATTACTGCACCTGTAATAATTGGAACAATTATCGAAACTTGTTCACCGTAAACATAACTAAGTTGATAGTACATGTTAAACGAAAGTCCGCCTATAATGCTTGCTACAATTATATTTACTATGTATACCTCAAAAAATTTACTTATTGTAATCGGCTTAAATAGGTAAATAATTGGTATACATGGTAATACTAGATAATATAAATTAAAAGGTAATGATTGCAAGCTTGGTATAATAACTATAAAACAATACATAACTGATGCCATAAAAGATGCTACAAAAATTTTTCTAAGTACAATTTGTCTTGATAATAATAGACTTGCAGTAATAAATATAAATATGTCCATTAAAAAGTTTATAAAAAACAAAATATCAATGTATATTATTTGCATATTACGCCTCTTTCGTGTGTTTATATTTATTGTATAGTATATCACTTACATATTTTGTAAAATTAGGTATAACATGCAAAAAAAAGATACGACATTATATCGTATCTTTTTTGTTTTTTTGTTAAATTATTTCAAATTATCTTTTTCTTCGTAAAAAGTCTGGAATTTCTGGTGAACTATCATAAGATGATTTTGGCATTCCAACTTTTGGCGCTTGTGCTGTTTCTGGTGGCTTGCTATAATTTGGATCTTTTGGTTCCAAACTTACTGGTGCTACTTCTTTATCTTTAAATCCAGTTGCTATTACTGTTACAATAACAGTATCTTCAAGTTCATCATTTATAGCAGTACCAAAAATTATATCTGCGTCTATATCAGCATCATTTTCTACCATGCTTGCCCCAATACTAGCTTCTGCAAGTGCTAGAGAACGACCTCCTGTGATGTTTAGAAGTATTCCTCCTGCTCCTTGTATAGTTGTATCTAGTAATGGACTGCTTATAGCTTGTTTTATAGCTTCTTCAACTCTGTTTTCGCCACTTGCACTACCTATACCCATATGTGCAACACCTTTATTGCTCATAATAGTACGCACGTCAGCAAAGTCAAGGTTGATTATACCTGGTTTTGCAATCAGGTCAGTTATACCTCCGACACCTTGTTGTAATATTGAATCCGCTTTACTAAATGCATCTTCAATAGGAGTCTTTTTGTCTATAACGTCTAAAATTCTATCATTTGGTATAATTACTAGCGTATCTACAGATTTTGTTAGAGCTTCAATTCCTTTTTCAGCAGTAAGCATACGTTTACGACCTTCAAAAGCAAATGGTTTAGTGACAACTCCAACTGTTAGTATTCCTTGCTCTTTGGCGATTTGTGCGATAACTGGTGCAGCACCAGTACCTGTTCCACCACCCATACCAGCAGTTATAAATAGCATGTCCGTTCCTTGTATTGCATGAATAATTTCTTCTCTACTTTCCTCAGCAGATTTTGTTCCTATTTCTGGATTAGCACCTGCACCTAATCCTCTAGTTATTTTTTCACCAATTTGAATTCTAGTTTGAGCTTTTGATCTAAATAATGCTTGATGGTCAGTATTTACTGTTATAAATTCAATTCCTGTTAATCCTTCAGAAATCATTCGGTCAACGGCATTATTTCCGCCACCTCCAACACCTATTACTTTTATCTGAGCTTCTTTACTTTGGTCTTCCATGTACATTTCAAGCACGACGGCTCCCCCCTTTTTATCTTTGTGAGTTAATCTTAATATCCTATTCAAGCGGCCTAAGGACGGCTGAACCACTATTTACACTTGATAAATCTAGTATACCTACCGTATAATTTTCATAAATGTTACTAAGCCACATAATTTTTCTACTAAAATCAGTTATATTACCCATTATAACATCTAATTTTTGAATATACAAGTGAATTTCCTGTAAATTACTAATGTTTATTATATCAATATTTTTAATCATGTCGTATTTTTCAATCTCTTTTAGCATAGTTTCCATAGTCAATAATCGCTCTGCATCTAAGCCAGAAATTTTTTGTCCGAGCATAAATTGTGATATCGATATACCTTCAATAATTGGTAGTTCATAAGCTTTGTATTTTTGTTCAGCAAGTACAATTCCATCTTTATTTATTAGCAAATATCCTCCCGAAAACGGCAAATATGCAACAGGAGTACGCTCTGTAATTATTATACTTAATTTGTTAGGAAATGATTTTACCACCTCTATATCCTCGATAAAAGGTAGTGCATTTTTGCATTGCTCTATTTTATCCTGCGTAACACTCAATATATGCGTGTTTGCTGTAAGTCCCATTTGAAGTTCAATATCCGCTCTGCTGTAATATGCACTTTCTCCAAAGTAGATTACTTCATAGTTTTCAATTTCGATATTCCAAACGGGTAAAACAGCAATTAATAACAAGGATAAAGCAACAATAAATCCAAGTCCTAATCTATCAACTATTTTTCTCTTTTTGTTCAATTTTTATTACTCCTTTTATTTACAGTTGCTTTTATGTAGCCTTGCTACTATTTTGCTGGTTTTTTAACTTTTGCAGTTTTTGAAATGTTTAATAAAATTCCCATTGATGCCAAAAGAACAACAACTGCCGTTCCTCCATAACTTATAAGTGGAAGTTGCATACCTGTATTTGGCAATGTATTTGTATTTACTGCAACATTTATCAGCACTTGAACACCTATTAGCCCAACCAATCCTGTTGCAACTAGTGAACCAAATAAATCATCTGCTTTTACTGCTATTGATAATCCTCTAAAAATTAAAATTCCATAAGTAAGTAATACTATTGAAGCACCAACTAGTCCAAGTTCTTCGCATATAACCGAAAAAATAATATCATTGTGTGGCTCTGGCAAAAATCCTTGTTTTTGTATACTCATTCCTAACCCTCGTCCAAATAATCCGCCTGATCCAATCGCATATAACGATTGAATTGGTTGATATCCTACACCACGTGGGTCAATCCATGGATCTTTCCAAACTCTAAATCTATTTAGACGATATTGAGGAAAAATAAGACCTATAAGTCCTCCTGCTTCTTCTGTGGTGTTGTTTGCAAGCCACATGGCCAAACTTCCCATACCAAATACACCACCAACAGCGAGTATATAATACCAAACTTGCGGTGTAGACACAAATAATATTAGTCCACCTGCTGCAATTATAACTAATGCCGAACTCATGTTTTCCACAAGTACAAACGTTGCAGGAACTAAAATTATAAGTCCAGCCACAAATAAATACCTAAGATCATGAAGTTTGTTTCTATACTCAACTATATATGCTGATAACGTTAATATAACTGCTATTTTAACAAACTCTGACGGTTGAATACTTATTGGTCCTATTCTAATCCATCTCGTAGCACCATTACTTTCATGACCGATAAATGGCAATAATGCTACAAGACATATAGATAATATATAAAATACTGCTGTTACTTTTAGGTTGCAAAACAACTTATAATCTATATTGTTGGCAATATACAACATTGCTACTACACCAATTATAACGAACATAAGCTGTTTTTTTACAAGGTTGAACGGGTCTCCAAAGTTTACTAATGCATAATAATTACTTGCACTATATACCATCACGACTCCAAAACCCGCAATTATAACTATCAATGCAAAAGTTAACATGTCTATATTATTGTTGGTTTTTCTCATTTGTATTCTGTTATCTGATGGTTTATTCAATTATTTCACCCTTTCAATGATTTAACTATCTCCTTAAACAATTCGCCTCTTTTTTCGTAACTTTCAAACATATCCCAACTTGCACAAGCTGGTGAAAGTAACACGCTATCACCCGCATTTGCTTCATTGTATGCCGCCAAAGTAGCTTCTTCTAAAGTTGTATAATCTTGCACATTTGTGAAGCCATATTTCTCACATGTTTGCGTAATTTGATTTGTAGTTTCGCCTATAACATAAAGTTTTTCTACTCTACCATCAAACAGTTGTACCCACTCATCAAACTCAATTTGTTTGTCCATACCACCACCAATAAGGCGAATTCCTTTATTTATAGCGTATAAGGCTGGTATTGCCGCACCAACATTTGTGGCTTTTGAGTCGTTATAAAACTTGATTCCATTTTTTGTATCAACATATTCGATACGATGTTCAACGCCTTTAAAATTTAGTAGCACTTTGCGAATTACACTTGTTGGCACATCTGCTGCGCGAGCAATTAATATTGCCGCAAGCGTATTTTCTATGTTGTGAGTCCCCAATATATGTAACTCATCTATATCACAAACTTTATTTCCATGTTCGTATAGTGCCCCGTCTTTTTGGTATCCGTCTGCTTCATTTTTTGAGCTAAAAAATATTTCTGCTGTACCTGTAGTTCCTACAATTTTTTGAAGATTTTCGTCTTCTTTGTTTAAAATAAGTCGTCCCGACATGTTTTCAAAAATTCGGCACTTAGCTGCAATATAATTTTCCATCGTATGATGTCTATTTAGATGATCAGGCGAAATATTTAATATTGCCGCTATATGACATTTTAAGTATTTAATTGTTTCTAGTTGAAAACTACTAAGTTCCGCAATCACTATACCGTCTTCTGGAATATCTAGCACATCTTCACTAAATGCACGACCAATATTTCCCACGACATAAGTATTTTTATTTACAGCCGAAAAAATTTCTCCCACTATTGTTGTTGTTGTTGTTTTACCATTTGTACCTGTTATTCCAATAATAGGTGCTTTGCAAAATTGTGATGCAAACTCAAATTCTCCCATAACATCAATTCCAAGATTTTGATAGTGCTTAATTACTGGAATTTCAAGAGGAACACCTGGACTTACAATTACTTTATCTACGTCTGGAAACCCATCTGCTCCAAGCATAAACTCTATTCCTTGCTCCTCGTATTGTTTTATTGTTTGTTTTGTTTCTTCATTAAACTTGTCAAACGGTTTGTTGTCATAAACTACAACTTTATTTCCAGTTGTATGTGCAAGTTTTGCGGCTCCAATGCCACTCCTTGCACACCCAATTACTATTACTGTCATCTTTCTACCCCCTATATTGACACTGCCAACAATCCAATTAGGCACATAACAGCTGTTATAATCGCAAATACACTAACAACTTTTGTTTCTTCCCAACCACTTAATTCAAAGTGATGGTGAATAGGTGCCATCTTAAAAATTCTTTTTTGCGTCTTTTTGAAATACAAAACTTGTATAACTACTGATAAGTTTTCTATTATATAAATAATCCCGACGATTGCGATAAACAATGGCATTCTTAATAAAAATGCTATCGCTGCAACAAATCCACCTAACGCAAGCGAACCTGTATCGCCCATAAAAATTTTGGCTGGATAGCTATTAAATAATAAAAATCCAAGCAAACTTCCTGCTGTTGCTGCTGCAAACATTGCTGAACCGTTGTTCATAGCCCATGCGATAACTGTAAAATATGTTGCAATTAGTACAGTTACACTCGCAGCCAAACCATCTACACCGTCTGTTAAGTTTACTGCATTTACAATACCGATAACCCCAAACACTAAAAATGGATAATACAATATCCCTAAATCCCATTCAAGCCCATTTCCAAATGGAACAATTATAGATGTATCAACCTCTGCATAATATCGTAACAAATAAGCAAATACTATAGTTACAATAAGTTGACCTATTATTTTTTGTGCCGCAGTTAGTCCAAGCGAACGTTTTTTTACTACTTTTATATAATCATCTAAAAACCCTATTACACCAAATCCAAGAGTTACAAACAAGACACTTTGAAGGTCTGGATTGTCATACACAAATAGTAAGCTTGTCAAAACTATACTTGTTAATATAATTATTCCACCCATAGTAGGTGTCCCTGCTTTTTTAAGATGAGTTTGTGGTCCATCATCTCGTACATTTTGCCCAAATTTGATTCTATGCAGTATTGGTATAACAAAAGGGCTTATTACTATGTTTAGTAAAAATGCTATAACTGCTGCAAAAATTATACTTTTATCCGTCATAATTCACCTTTCCAATCGCCTCAACGATGTATTCAAAACGCATTCCACGAGATGCCTTTAATAATACAACGTCATGTAGCTTAAGATTTTCTGCTAAATGTTCTATAAATAACTGTTTGTTTGGATAATGCTTGTTAGGTATTGCTCCATCTATTCCTATGTTTATTTGCTCTGCGTCAGTTCCTACAGTGTATACAAAATCTAGGTTCATAGTAGCTATTTTATTACCTAGTTCTTGGTGTAACCTTTGACTGTATTCACCAAGTTCAAACATATCCCCAAGTATTGCAACTTTTCTTGAAGTTTGATCAAAATTTTCAAGCACTTGAAGTGCAGCAACCATTGAGTCCACACTTGCATTGTATGTGTCATCTATAATTGTAACTTTACCTATGCTTATATCCATTCTGCGTTGTGCAGACTTGTATGAGGCTATGCCACGTATGATAGCCTTTTTTTGTAAACCAAGCTTTTCTGCCACTGCAACCGCTGCAAGAGCATTTCGCACCATATGTTCGCCTGGAGAAGGAATGCAAACATCATATTCAGCTATTGGCGTGTGTAGTGTTGCACTTACAACAACGCTACTATGAACTATATTTGTTGCATAATAATCATTTGTATCAGAAAGCCCATATGTTATCCAACCTTCTTGTTTTGCACCAACAAGTAACGGTTCATCACCGTTTACTATTACAGTTCCGTTTGATTTTACACCTTCTAATATTTCTAACTTTGCCTTTAATATGCCTTCTCTAGATCCTAAGTTTTCTATGTGAGATGTTCCTATGTTCGTTATTATTGCTATGTCTGGAAGTGCAGCGTTTGTTAGGTTGCGTATTTCTCCAAAGTGGTTCATACCCATCTCTATAACGCTTACGCCATCACCCTCTTGTGTGCGAAACAAAGTAAGGGGAACGCCTATTTCATTGTTGAAGTTGCCTTGTGTTTTGTGCACTTTCATTGATTGAAATAACACTGCTGACACCATTTCTTTTGTCGTTGTTTTTCCAACGCTTCCTGTTATTGCAACAACTGGTCTATCAAACAGTTGGCTGTAATATTTCGCTAGGTGTAGCAACGCCATTTTTGTATCTTCTACGTAAATAGTAATAAGTCTGTCATCAACAATTTCTTTTTTAGAGGAAAGCGTTGCAAACGCTCCCCTATTATAAACACTATCTATATAGTTATGACCATCAAATTTTTCCCCTACTAATGGCACAAATAAACCGTCTTCTAGTTCACCTCTTGAGTCTGTATATATTCCCTGTATTATTGTATTGCCAATTTTTTCAGGATTTAAACATATTCCATCAACCGCATTAATTATTTCTTCGATTTTTAGGTTCATTTTACGCCTCCTCCGCTAAATAGTCACACACTATTTCCGAATCATCAAAATGTATTATACCATCTTTTAGTATTTGGTATGTTTCATGCCCTTTACCTGCAACCAAAATTACGTCACCCTCTTTGGCCATATCTAGTGCATTATGGATAGCAGTTTTTCTATCAACCTCTTTTGTATATGGTGTACTATGTTTTTTTACTCCAACTTCAACTTGATCCAAAATAGAGTTTGGTTCTTCACTTCTTGGATTATCAGAAGTTATTATAACTTTAGTTGAATATTTTGCTGCCATCTCACCCATAAGCGGACGCTTAGTATTATCTCTATCGCCACCACAGCCAAACACAGTGATAATCTCACCTTTTGCAAACTGATTTATTGCTTGTAGCACGTTTTCTAAGCCGTCTGGAGTATGTGCATAATCAACGATTACGCTATATCCCTTTTTAGAATTAAAGCCTTGAATTCGTCCTGGCACACCTCTAACTGTTTTTAGTGCCACAATTATATCTTCAAGCGATAGCCCAAGTTTGTGTGCCGCAACCAACGCCCCAAGCGTGTTATACACTGTAAATTTGCCTGGAATTGGTACAACAACATTGTATGCTTTTCCATCATATTGCAAAGTGTATTCCGTTTGTGTTGCAGTGATTTTTATGTCTGTTGCGTGATAGTCTGACACGTTGTCTATTCCATATGTGATAGGCGTGTTTTTGCAAGCATCTAACATGGTTTGAGCATAATCACTATCAATATTTATTATACTTGTGTCACACATTTTAAATAATTTAGCTTTTGCGTGAGCATAGTTTTCCATAGTTTTGTGGAAATCTAAATGGTCTTGCGTCAAATTTGTAAATATTCCAATTTTGAAGTGACACATATCAACTCTGTTTAAATCTAAAGCATGTGACGACACTTCCATCATTGTTGTGTTTACAAGCTCCACTTGCATCTTATTCAACAAGTTTTGTAAATCTAATGATTCAGGTGTTGTTCTTTCGGTTTGTAAAATCTTATCACCTATTCGATTTTCTATTGTTCCTATTACTCCAACTTTTTGTCCATACAATTCAAGTATTTGTGCCAATATGAACGTCGTACTAGTTTTGCCATTTGTACCCGTAACACCTACTAGGTCTAGTTTTGTTGACGGCGAGTCATAAAAATTACTTGCAAGCTGTGCCATAACTTCCCTTGTGTTGTCAACTTTGATTATTGTTACATGCGGATTTTCTACTTCCACATCATCTTGAACAACAACTGTTCTTGCACCATTTTCTATAGCTGATTTTATAAACTTGTGTCCATCACTTGCAAAACCTTTAATCGCTATAAACAATCCATCAACCGTTTTTATTCTAGAGTCATAGATTATCTCGCCTACTTTTTGTTCTTGTTGCCCCCTAATCAGTGCGTAAGTTATACCTTCAAATAGCCTTTTAACTTCCATCAGAAACCTCCTTAAAATTATGACCT
>LNZQ01000027.1 GCA_002007315.1 Epulopiscium sp. Nele67-Bin004 | reverse complement strand
ATATCCCATTCGAAAGAAGTAAGACCCCTTATAGACGATGAGGTTGATAGGTTGGAGGTGGAAGTATGGTGACATACGTAGCTGACCAATACTAATGGTTCGAGGGTTTGACCTGGAAAAAAAGGTTGAATTGTAGATTGAATGGTTTCTATTTTATGTTTAGTTTTGAAAGTGCAATACTTTCATTGTGTTTGGCCCAGTGGTACAGTTGGTTAGCACGCCGCCCTGTCACGGCGGAGGTCGAGGGTTCGAGTCCCTTCTGGGTCGTTGCCTTTATATAGGCATTTAATAATTAGTTTGGTCGCTTAGCTCAGCTGGGAGAGCACCTGCCTTACAAGCAGGGGGTCATAGGTTCGAGCCCTATAGCGACCATACGCCGACGTGGCTCAATTGGCAGAGCAGCTGACTTGTAATCAGCAGGTTATCGGTTCGAGTCCGATCGTCGGCTATTTATATGGTGGGGTTCCCGAGTGGCCAAAGGGGGCAGACTGTAACTCTGTTGGCTCAGCCTTCGAAGGTTCGAATCCTTCTCCCACCATATTAAAAAAACAGAGTAAATTAAAACGTCGCGGAGTGGAGCAGTTGGCAGCTCGTCGGGCTCATAACCCGAAGGTCATAGGTTCAAGTCCTGTCTCCGCAATTATGCCCCGATAGCTCAGTCGGTAGAGCAGAGGACTGAAAATCCTCGTGTCACTGGTTCGATTCCGGTTCGGGGCATATCAAAAAAGAGAAACTTTTTAGTTTCTCTTTTTTTTGTTCCTTTTTTTCCAAAAAAAATATGTATAATTCTTAAAAAAATATGATTTAGATGTTTAATACTACTTAAAATTGGAAATAATATTATCATAGCATAATAAACATATGGAAAAGAGGAGGCAGGATTATGAATATAGAAACTACTAGTACGACTACTAAGGATATAAAATACATATATCCTAAACGTGGAGAGATTTATGAGGCAGATTTAGGTGAAGGTGATGGAAGTGAACAGGCAGGGGTAAGACCAGTTTTGATTATTCAAAACAACACTGGAAATCATTATTCACCAACTATTATATGTGTTCCGTTGACTTCAAAATGTAAAAAACAAATGCCAACACATCACACTTTAACAAAAATTGAATATGAATTTTTAACTTATGACTCAATTGTTTTATGTGAACAAATTAAAACAATTTCCAAAAGACGATTATCACATCGTATAGGTATGGTATCTAAAGATTGTATGAAAACAATTGGTGAAAAACTTTGTGTTAGCATAGCTCTATAATATCTAAAAATTTCAAAGTCTTATAAGACAGCTTTTTAAGTGTTTTATAAGGCTTTTTATGTTTATAATTCAATAGAAAATATTGTACTGTATATATATGAACTAGTTCACAAACACTAGTAATAGCATTACCTTGTTTGACAAACTAACTATTTGGTTCTATAATTATATAAAAATGATAAGGAGTACAATTATGATATACACACTAAGTAATTCTGTTGAATTTGATACTGTAGTATTGCCTATTTATCAAGAAGAAAATCCAGAAAATGAATTTATATCTTCTATAATAAATAAAGAAATTTTTACGCCTAAACTTAAAGAAATTTATGTTTATATTAATCCTATTAATTTTAACCGTACGATTGTAGTTGGATTAGGTGAAAAAGATAAAATAGATGCTAATAAATTTATGATGGCTATTGCTAAGGCTGCCAAAGAAGCTAAAAAGTTAGAAATCGGTAAATATTCTGTTGTAGCTGAAAATGACGATAAACTTTCTGTAATAGACAAGTTGAGTGCAATTGTCCAAGCTACATCTCTAGGTATCTATGAGTTTAATAAGTATAAATCAGATAAAAAAGAATATACTACTGAAATTTCTATACAATTTGAGGGAGAGATAACAACAGAGTTAACTGAAACCTTAAAAGAAGAAATTAATATCGCTGAAGGAATTTTAATTGCTAGGGATTTAGTTAATGAGCCTGCAAATGTTATTTATCCAGAATCATTAGCAAATAGAGTTGTAGAACTTAGCGAAAAAATCGGCGTTGAAGTAGAAGTGTTTGACCATGAACAAATTCAAGAAATGGGTATGGACGCTTTATGGTCGGTGGGAAAAGGTTCTTGTTATTTGCCACGTTTGATAGTTATGCGTCATATGGGAAATCCAGATAGTGATGAAGTATTTGGAATTATCGGAAAAGGCTTAACTTATGATACTGGTGGATATTCTATAAAACCTACAAATAGCATGGCTAATATGAAGAGTGATATGGGTGGAGCTGGAGCGGTTATCGGCTTAATGAATGCAGTTGTTAAAAATAATATCAAACAAAATGTTATAGTAGTAGTTGCGGCTGCTGAAAATGCTATCTCAGAAAATAGCTATAAGCCTGGGGACATTATAGGTTCTATGGGTGGCAAAACTATCGAGGTACTTAATACAGATGCTGAAGGTAGACTAACATTAGTTGATGCCGTTACTTATGCTATTCGCAAAGAAAACGTTACAAAAATAATTGATATTGCAACGCTAACAGGTGCGGTATTAGTTGCTTTAGGTGATGTTGCAACGGGTGTTGTTACAAATGATGACGAATTCTATAGTCAACTTGTGGAGGCATCAACAACAACTGATGAAAAGTTTTGGCAACTACCAGTATTTGAGGAATACAAAGAGCTTATAAAAGGTAAAATTGCAGACTTAGCAAATTCAAATACAAATAGACTTGCGGGAAGTATTACAGCGGGATTATTTATTGGTGAATTCGTGGAAGACAAGCCTTGGTTGCATTTAGACATTGCGGGGACAGGCTGGGCAGAGCGCACAATTTCTGAGATGACTCCAAAAGGTGCAACAGGAACACCAATAAAAACTTTATATAATCTTTTGAAATAAGTTTAAACATGCTAGTCAATTTGGGCTAGCATGTTTTCTTAAAGAAAGGAAATATTGTGAAATCGATATTATATGAAACTTTGATTAACTATTCAAGTCAAAAGTATCCTTATCATATGCCAGGGCATAAATTTGGACAACAACTAGAGGGGTTACCGCTACTTAATTTAGATGCTACAGAAGCGACAGGGCTTGATAATTTATATGAAGCTGAAGGAATTATAAAAGATGCAATGCAATATATGTCAGATTTTTATGGAAGTTATCATACTGTATTTTTAACAAATGGTTCAACGGCTGGAATATTAACAGCTATATTAACGGTCTGTAAACAAGATGATAAAATTTTGGTAGCAAGAAATTGTCATTATAGTGTGTGGAATGCTCTTGTGCTATCGGGTGCTAAGCCAGTTTATATAACTCCTAAATATGTTAATAATATTATTGAAAGTATTGATCCATATGATGTTGAACAAGCTATTTTGATGTACCCTGATATTAAGGCTATGATATTAGTTAGTCCAACTTATGAGGGGATAGTGTCAGATATATCAAGTATAAAAAAATCTTTAGGCGATAGGATTTTAATAGTAGATGAGGCACATGGGGCACATTTGGTGTTAGATAAAAATTTTCCTCAAACTAGCATTAGTCAAGGGTCAGACATCGTTATACATAGCTTGCATAAAACATTACCTGCATTAACTCAAAGTGCATTAATTCATATATGTTCTAATAAGGTAAGCTATGAAGATATCATCAAAAATTTAAAATTAACACAAACAAGTAGCCCGTCATATTTAATGATGGCAACTATGGATTATGCTAGAGCATATTTGATGAGTGATACAGACAAAATCTCGTTGTATATCAAAAAATTACTAGAGATACGAAATAAATTAAGGCAATTAAAGCATTTAAAACTTTTAGACGAAAAACCATGTAGATATGATATAAGCAAAATTGTTATTATTACTGAACACTCAAATTTGACAGGATATCAACTTGCACAAATATTAGAAGATAAGTATAATTTAGGAATTGAGGCGGCATATAATACACATATAATACTAATTACAACAATTGTAGATTGTAATTTAGCATTAGATAGATTGTGTAATGTTTTGATAGAAATTGATTTAGAATTATACCAAGTTGATAAAGAGTTGTATACATCAGAAATACCACAAGAGATATGTACGGCTCTTTCGCCTAGATATACTTATTATCTTGAAAGTGTGTGGCAAGATATAGAAAACATTGAAGGTTGCATATGTGCTCAAAATATTATGTTTTACCCACCGGGTATCCCCCTAATTTGTATAGGAGAAATCTTCGTGGAAGAACATATAAAATTGATACAAAAATTTAGCGAAAAACTAAAAGGTATACAAATTGAAAATGGTATTATAAAAATATTGACAGTTTAGTTTAACAATAAAGAAGTGGGGGAATAATATGAATGACTTGCAAATTAATAATATCCAGATGCCACAACTTAGAGAGATGGCAGAAGTTAAAGAGTTTGAGTCTGACAAAGGTTTTAAATTCACATTACTTAGCAAACTAGGTGAAACGGAGCTTGAAGAAAAGCTTACTAACATGATTGAAAAAATCACTGAACAAGGTAATAAAATTTCAGAGCATATGGATATTAGAGATGTAAAAATTTATAGACAAATGATAAGTGAATTTATGAATGAAATTACAACTGGAAGTCACAAATTTTCTAGAGAAAATATATTAGATAAAAAAGGACGTCATCGTGTTTATGGAATTGTGCGTAGTGTAAATGAAAAACTTGATGAACTTGCACAAGAACTTATGCGTAGTGAAAAAAATCAAATTGAGATATTAGACCGTGTTGGAGAGATACAAGGATTATTATTAGATTTAGCAACTTAAAAGGGCTTATGAAGTCCTTTTTTTGTTATATAGGAAAGAGGAAACAAAAATGTTTAACAAAGTTATAGGACATGATACGATTAAAGAGTATTTTGAAAAAATATTATTGTCGGGCAATATGCCTCATAGTTATATTTTTCAGGGGCAAGCGGGTGTGGGGAAAATGACTATGGCTAGGGCAATAGCAAAAAACTTAATATGTTCTAGTCAAGATGCTTGTAATACTTGTAAAGATTGTCATCAATTTGAGGTGGGCACTCACCCTGATATAATAACACTTGAAACAACAAAAATAGAAGAAGTACGTGAAAAAGTTGTAAGAGAAATAAATATAAAACCTTATCAGAGTCAACATAAAATAATTTTTATTCCACAAGCCGACACGCTGAACATACAAAGTCAAAATGCATTGTTAAAAACTATTGAAGAACCCCCAAGTTATGCGACTATTATTTTGATGACAGCAAATGTAGAATTACTACTTCCGACGATTAGGTCAAGATGTTTAATAATTAGATTTAATGATTTAAGCGATACTGAAATGAAAAATTATTTTTCGGCAATTAATTATAATAAAGATAAAGAAGAAATATATATTAGATTTTCAAGTGGTAGCATAGGAACTGCACAAAAGCTTATAAATGACGAATCTTTTTTGACGCTAAGAGATGAAAGTATAAATTATTTAAATCGTCTTGAAACTGCGGATATGATTGCTTTATACAAAATTGCTGATGAACTAGTTGAAGACAAATTACGTCTAGTAGAGATATTAAATTTTTGGGAATTGTGGTATAGAGATATTATGATATACAAAACTAACAATCAAGCTATTTTGTATTATCCCGATTATGAAGGGTTGTTAATAGACATATGCAACAAATTGACGTATAATAAAATAAGTATGAACTTAAAGGTGATACAAAAATCAAGAATAGATATAAGCAATAATGTTTATGCAATGTTTGTTGTAGAAAATTTATTGCTAGATTTAAAGGAGAAAAAATAAATGACATTAATTATAGGGGTTAGGTTTAAGCCTGCGGGAAAAATCTATTATTTTGACCCAGAGCAAACCACCTACGAAAAGGGCGAGCATGTTATAGTTGAAACTGCTAGAGGGCTTGAATATGGAGAAGTTGTTATTTCAAATAGAGAAATTTCAGCTGATGAGGATATCCCCCCAGTTAAGCCCATTGTTAGAGTTGCAACACCTGAGGACGAAGTAGTCGTTAAAGAAAATAACACTAGAGCCAAAGAAGCATTTTTTATATGCAAAACAAAAATATTAAAACACAACTTAAACATGAAATTAATAGATGCAGAATATACATTTGATAGTACGAAGTTATTGTTTTATTTCACATCAGAAGAAAGAGTTGACTTTAGAGAGTTGGTTAAAGAACTTGCTTCAATATTTAGGACAAGAATTGAACTTAGGCAAATAGGTGTTAGAGATGAAACAAAATTGTGTGGTGGAATTGGAATTTGTGGGCGTTCTTTATGTTGCAACACATTTCTAAATGATTTTCACCCAGTGTCTATAAAAATGGCAAAGGACCAAAATTTATCGCTTAATCCAATAAAAATATCGGGTATATGTGGTAGACTTATGTGTTGCTTGCAATATGAGGACAACTGTTACGTTGAAATACGAGATAAAATGCCTGAAGTTGGGGAAATTGTTATGACGCCAGAGGGGCAAGGCGAAGTTTTGTCTGTAACTGTATTGAGAGAACAAATTAAAGTTGCTGTAGATAAAAAAGATAAAGATACAAAAGAAGTATTTGTATTTTCAAGCAATGATATTAAATTAATCCGAGATAATAAATCCTCTTGTGGAGGGTGCAAAAATAAAAATGGAGACCATCAAGGTTGTTGTAAAACTAGCAAAGATAAATCTGCGGAGGAGCTAGACATAGAGTTGCAAAAGATTTTGGAGGGTGATGATTTAAAAACAACTAAGAAAAATCACAAGCGCCCTAACAACAAACCTAACAATCATAAAAAGCCATACAAGCCTAAAAATGATATTCCTAAGAAAAAACGGTGATAAAATGAGGATAGATGATATACAAAGAAATGGATACAAACTGATACAAAATCCTGATGCATTTTGTTTTGGTATAGATGCAGTTTTGCTATCACATTATGCAAAGGTAACCAAACAAAATACTAAAGTGTTGGATATAGGAACTGGCAATGGAATAGTTCCTATATTGATGCATGCGATATACCAAAAAGGAAATTATGTTGGAATAGATATTCAACAAGAAGTAATTGACCTTGCCAAACAATCGGTTGAACTAAACAATATTACAAATGATGTATGCATGAAATGTGTTGATATAAAAGACTATAAATTACATTTTGATGCCGAACAATTTGATATAATAACTTGCAATCCACCTTATATGAAAGGTCAATCAGGGCTAAAAAATGAAAGTACTAGCAAAATGATAGCACGCCATGAAATTTTATGCACATTAGAAGATATTGTATCGGCAAGTGCATATATGTTAAAAGAAAAAGGCAAACTTGTACTAATTCATAGAGCTCACAGGCTTGTAGATATACTTCACTTGATGCGCACATATCGAATTGAGCCAAAAAGAATGCGAATGATTTATCCAAAAGTAACTAAAGCCCCAACGATGGTGTTAGTTGAAGGAATTAAGTTTGCAGGACATGAACTTAGAGTGGATAAACCGCTAATTGTATATAATGAAGATAATAGTTATACTGATGAAATATATGAGATATACGGAAGGGAGAAATAATGGGCAAATTAGTTTTATGTGCAACACCAATCGGAAATTTAGAAGATATAACATATAGAGCTGTAAATGTTTTGATGGAGGCGGATATTATTGCTGCCGAAGACACAAGACACACGAAGAAGTTGTTAAGTCACTACAATATTCGCACAACTCTTACAAGTTATCATGAACATAACAAAATGGAAAAAGGCTTGTTACTAATAAAATGTTTGAAAGAAGGACAAACTGTTGCATTAGTTACAGATGCAGGAACTCCAGGGATTTCTGACCCAGGGGAGGACCTTGTTAAGATGGCACTAAAAGAAGGAATTACTGTGACAGCAACTCCAGGCCCTGTTGCTGCGATAATGGCACTAATTATATCGGGACAGAGCACTAGAAGATTTGTTTTTGAAGGATTTTTGCCAACTGATAAGAGAGAAAAACAATTTGTGCTAAACAGTTTAAAAAATGAGGTTAGAACGATTATATTATATGAAGCACCTCACAGGCTTTTGAAAACTTTGGATATATTAAAAGAAGTTTTGGGTAATCGAAATATAACAATTACAAAAGAATTAACTAAAAAATACGAGAGTGTTTTTAATGCAACTATTGAAGAAGCGATAGGACATTATAAATATAATGACCCTCGAGGAGAATATGTGCTTGTTATAGAAGGTAGGACTATAAATCAGATTAAAGAAGAAGAACAACAAGCTTGGGAAGATATGTCTATTGAAGAACATATGGATATATACGAAAAGCAAGGATATCCACAAAAAGATGCGATGAAACTTGTGGCTAAAGACCGTGGAATAAGTAAACGTGAGGTGTATTCACACATACACAAAAATAACAATATGTAAGGTACGCTTATCGGGCGTACCTATTTTTATCCGAAATATATATCAGATAGCTCTAACAAAACACGTTCTTTTATATCAGAAGAATACATATGAGCTGTTTGTGTGGATTTTCCTTGAGGTAACTTTATCGTGAAACAGGTATGTTTTGTGTCGCTTGATACAGTGATATCCCCGCCGTGCAATTTGGCAAGAGAATACGAAAGTGCAAGTCCTATCCCACTGCCTTCTGCGTGTCTTGTTAATACTTGCCCAATTTGGAAAAATGGCTGAAATAATTTATCCAAGTCTTGAGCAGGTATAGGGTCACCAAAGTTGCATATTTCAATTTCAACATTGTTATCTTTAACAGTTAAGTCGACTATAACTTCAGAATTTGCTTTGCTATGTTTGATAGCATTAGATAAAATGTTAAGAACTATTTTTTGAATTTTATTTTCATCGCATATGAGCGAAAATGTTTCAATGTTTGATTTGAATTTTATAAATATAGAAGTAGTTAGTATATTTATATTGATCAACTCAATAATTGAATCAACTAAATAAACAATATCGCAAGATGTACAATTTAATGTATAATTTCCCGCATCTATTTCTGTAAAATCTATTAAGTTATTTATCAACCGTAACAATCTGTCTGTATTTTTCTTTAGGCGATTGTAGTGTGGAATAGTAATAGATTTTTCTATTAATGTGTGGGTTGAGCGAATTACTGACAGTGGAGTACGCAACTCATGCGAAATCATGGAGAAAAAATCACGACGCATTTTATCAAGGTCAGTTAGCCTAGCAAGATATTCTTGTTGTTTTGTAAATTCCATATGTGAAGTTACATCTTGAGCAGTTATAAATGCTATATCAGGGTCTTCAAACGTTTTAAACTGCCACCGCAAATATCTAAAGCTACCATCTTTGTGTTTTACTTTTGAAGTAACGATACGTTTTCTATCATTTATAGGGGACTCGATGTATTCTTGCATTTCGGCATCTGGCAAATCTTCTGATAAAACAAAGTCTGACCAATGTTTTCCAACAAATTCTTCACGTGTCCAGCCTAGTATATGTGTAATGTTCTCGCTAATTTCAAGATAGTTTCCTGGTTTATCAACAATTCCAACAATGTCAGCACCAATATCAATATATTCCATCAAACAATTTACAGCATAAAGATACCTATCAAGTGTAGTATCAACTTTGGTAGATATATTTTGGAGGTCTAAAAAATAATCTAAGTGTATTAAAATTTTATCTGCATCGATATTAGAAACAGATAGAGAGTCCAGTAAAGTTTTTGTGTCTAAAAGAATATTTTTGTGTGAATTATTTTCTATATATAAAGTAACTTGGTTGGAAATTTCATTAGAATATTTCTCAAGTACAGATTGAATGCTAGATATTGCTTTATTTTTTGCATGAGAAATTTGGCTTGTTGTTGTCTCAACGCCATAGTCATGGCTGCCAGAAAAAATTGATTTAACGATAGAAATGTCTATTGACCCACGGTCGAATGTATTGTTCATAGATTTAGCTCCTTTTGCAAAAAGTTTTATGTAAAATACTTTTATATTTAGGATACACTATCCCCAGTAAAGCAGTGCTGATTATATAAAGTATGCCTCTAATGTGAAGAAATTATTCTTAGTTTGCTTAGTTGTGGGATAAAAAATTTCCAGACTATTGATACCAATACTATTTGAATTGGCGTCATAACTAATATAGCAGGAATACGACGTCCCAGTGTTACTAAGTAAGGATTTCCATATAAATGGCTAAGCCATAAAGGATTTAATCCAATTGAGATTACAAGCGTAGATATAACTTCACGCAGTATAACGCTTTGTAATTTAAACGATTTTCTATATAAAAATATACCATAAAGAGCACCAGATATCATTGAGCTAACTGTAAATCCAGGGTGATATGAACCGATTGGAAAAAGGGTAGCCCCTATAATATCGGCAACACCACAACCTACAGCTGTCCAAAGTGGTCCAAACATTGTTGCCATAAGGCAAGTTGCAACGAATGAAAAACTGATTTTGATTAGACTACCGATGATGATACTTAAAAATCGACTTAAAATAATCTCTAGGGCAATCAATGCACTTAAAATTACTAATTCTCTTGTTGTTAACTTATGTTTCAATAAAAACACCTCCAAAATATTTTTGAGGCATCTTTATAAGGCAGCGGAATGCGAGATAAACACCGCAAACTATAATAGTTTTTCGTCAAGATACCAACTTCCCGTGTATCAAGCACTTAACGCATTTATCCCTACTCTGCCAAACTGGTTTTAGTGATAGACAATTATAACATAAGTTAGACAAATTATCAAATAGCAACTTCTCTTTTATTATAAAAATACATAAATAGAGCAGAGGCGAAAATTATCATATAACCAAGTATGCTATACATATCAGGCAAATCACCAAATAAAGCAAGGCTGATTATTGCTGAAAATATAACATTTGTATAATCAAATATTGATATTTCTTTTGCTGGTGCAAATCCATAAGCCAAAGTTAAGGAAAATTGGCTAATAGTAGCACACACTCCAGCAGATAGCAAGTAAACAAGTTGTAAAGTTGTCATAGGCATATAAAAATATATAAAAAAGTGAAGTATTATTATACAGGAAAATGCTGAAAAAACAAACACAGTTGTATAATATGGTTCGCTTTTTCCTAATCCTCGAAGACAAGTGTATGCAACACCTGCACCAACCGCACCCAAAATTCCAGATATCCCAGGAATGATGTCAGCATTAAAGCTAGGTTTTATAATAAGTAATGCACCTAAAAATGCTACTGTAATAGATAATCCTTGTTTTAAATCTATTTTCTCTTTTAAAAAGAAGTAAGAAAATATAATAACGAATAATGGGGATAACTTATTGAGCATATTCGCATCAGACAGTACTAGATGATCTATTGCGTAGAAGTTAAATAATATGCCTAACGTTCCGGAAACAGAGCGCATCAACAATAGTTTTCGGCTTTCTTTTTTTCCTGTAAAGCTCCCTTTATTTTTGTATACTAAGTATGCTGCGACAAAAGTTGCAACTAAGTTTCTAAACAACACTTTTTGAAAGCTTGGCAACGGTCCTGCAAGTTTTACGAAAGCTGACATAAAAGCAAAACATAAAGCAGATAATAGTATAAATAAAATTCCTTTTATTCGTGGCGTAAGGCTATTAAAATTTCTGACATTTGATTTTGTGACGTCCATAAAGTATCTCCTTTAACTATATTTCAATACATAGGTTGCCCAAACTTGGGTAAACTATTACTATAAGTTGGAACAAATATAGCAAAAATTTCTAATATTATATTTAGATGGAAAATTTGTAATCTAATGGACATGAGCTACATATTACATATATAGTTTGAAAAAAACAAATACTACTTACATCATCTAAAACAGAGATGATATGTAATCGGGGGTTTCAATGGTTGAGGGAAAGCGGTATCTCACATTCGTTAAAATAGAGAAAGGTTGTAATCTTTTCAGATTTGAGGGGTTGCAACTTTTTTGTTTTTATGATATAATATACTAGTATTCTACAGGAAAGGACAATTTAATATGTACATAGTATTGATGGTTATAGCCGTATTAATACCTCTTATAGCATTATTTGTGCTTGGATTTAACAGAGCCTCTACATATAGAAAAGAGAAAAAATACGACTTAGCAAATAAATGGGAAAAAATTTCAGTTTATGGCACAATTCTGACGATAATATTACAAAGTGGTATATTAGTAGTTTACTACGGTTAATATTAGGGAGGAATATAAATGAGAATTTTAGTGTGTGAAGATGAAAAGCCTATTGCAGATATTTTGGTTGCTATTTTACAACATAACAATTACTCTGTTGATGTAGTTTATGACGGAGAGCTGGCACTTGATTATATAGAAAGCTGTAACTATGATGGAGTTATACTTGATATTATGATGCCTAAGATGGACGGAATTAGCGTTTTAAAACAAGTTAGAATACAGGGGATAGACGTTCCGATACTTATACTTAGTGCAAAATCTCAAATTAATGATAAAATTGTAGGGCTTGATAACGGTGCAAATGACTACATAACAAAACCGTTTGATTCTGGAGAACTTTTGGCTCGTGTTAGAGCGATGACAAGAAAGCCAGGGCAAACAAGCTCCGAAATAAAAATTGGAAATACAACATTAAATTTAGCAAGCTTGGAATTATCTTCGGTCGCTGGAACTCTTAGATTGCCAAATAAAGAATTTCAGATTTTAGAGATGATGATGGTAAACAAACCTCAAGTGTTATCGGCGGAAAAGTTTGCCGAACGAATTTGGGGCTATGATAGTGAAGTTGATATAAGTACCGTTTGGGTGTATATCTCAAATTTGCGAAAAAAATTAACTTCCCTAGAGTCTAACATACAAATTAAAGTTGTTAGAAATGCTGGATATAGAATTGAGGAATTATAAATGGAAAAAAAATTGCGATTGCGTTTTGTAAGTTGGTCAATTTCAATAGTTTTTGTAGTTCTAGTTATAATTCTTGTTGGTGTAAATGTTATAAACTATATTCAGGTGGCAAATCAGTTGCCACATTTAGCACCACATATGGTAAGAGTTGAAGATATATCAAATTTTAGAGACCATCCACCTGAGTATTGGATGTGCTATAGATTTTTTGTTAGTAGCATGCAGGTGGGAGCAATTGCATTTGTTGCACTTTCTGTCTTTATATATTTATTTTCGCCTAAAATTATTGCTGTTGTTGTTGATGGATATGAAAGACAGCAACAGTTTATAACGGGTGTAACGCATGAACTAAAAACACCTCTTGCTATAATAAAGGGAAATGCTGAGGTTATTGGCATGCAAGACGGGCATACAGCTTGGACAAAAGGTATTATTGAGCAAACTAATCGGCTTAATGGATTGGTTGAGTATTTGATATCGCTTGCAAAACTTGAAGAAGATTTAGGAATGCCAAAAGCAGAATTTTGTATATCAGATGTGTTTATGGATAGTTGTATCTTTTTTGAGGGAGTTGCAAAAACGAAAGATAGAGAGATATCGTATGAAATTCAACCGAACTTAATGTTTTGTGGTGATGTTCAAAATATTGAATTGTTGATTTCTATATTGTTAGAAAATGCGATGAAATATAGCAATGAGCATAGTATTATATACGTTTGTTTGCGAAATATTAAAGGAAAAATAAATATTAGCATAACAAACCATGCACAAAACTTGGAAGTTAGACAGTATCCAGAGTGGTTTGACAGGTTTTACCGTGCAGATGACTCAAGGCACAGCAGTGGTTTTGGAATAGGGCTGTCTATGGCAAGGGCTATTGTGAGCAGTCACAAAGGCAAGATTACTGCAGAAAGTTTGGATGGTAAAACAGTAGTTATAAAGGCGATATTATAAAGAGCTTAGGGAATTTTCTCTAGGCTCTTTTTTTGTGACATGTTATAATAAGATTTAAGAGAGCATAATGGAAAAGAGGGAACAAGTATGAATATTATAGAAGTAAAAAAACTAAATAAACATTATGGCGAAGCACGAGGAATTATTGATCTTGACTTAGATGTGCAGGAAGGAGAAATATTTGGATTTATTGGTCCAAATGGTGCTGGGAAGTCTACAACTATCCGTATTCTTATGGGGCTTATTTTTAAATCTAGTGGTGAAGCAAAGATTTTTGGACTAGATATAGAAAATGATAAAGAGAAAATTTTAGAACAAGTTGGATACTTACCAAGTGAAATTTTTTATTATGATAACATGAAGGCTATTGAGCTTTTAAAATATTCAGCTAGTTTCTATAACATTAATTGTGAATCACGTATTTATGAGCTTGCAAAAAGACTAGACTTAGATCTTAATAAAAAAATTGAAGATATGAGCTTAGGAAATCGCAAAAAAGTAGGTATTGTGCAAGGGCTACTACATTCGCCTAGGCTAATTATTTTAGATGAGCCAACGAATGGGCTTGACCCTTTGATGCAACAAACTTTTTTTGAAATCATAAAAGAGGAGCAACAAAGGGGAGCTACTATTTTATTTTCATCGCATATCTTAAGTGAAGTACAAAAAATTTGTGATAGAGTCGCTATCATAAAAGATGGAAAAATATTAAAAGTTCAGCATATGAGGGAGTTGAACAATGGGTCATTTAAAACCGTTAATGTAACTACAGAAATACAAATCAAACCATTTGAACTACAGGGAATAACGAATATTACTCAAGCAGGAAAACAAATTTCCTTTATATATAAGGGAGATTATAATGTGCTTTTAACAAAACTGCTAAAATACAAAATTCAAGATATTTCTATTATTGAGCCAACTTTAGATGAAATTTTTATGCATTACTATGAAAAAGAGGTGAAATAATGAATATTTATAAATTTGAATTTTATTCTATTAGAAAATCTCTGATAACTTGGTGCATAGCTATAATTCTAACTTTTTATTTTCTAATAGCGGGTGTATATCCAATGTTTGCAGAGGGAACAAATTTGATAGAGGAGCTAATAGCTTATATGCCGCCAGAATATTTACTAGTTTTTGGTCTGGATATTGATAATATGGTGGGTTATAAAACTGTTATAACAAATCTATAAAACTGTGAAAAAATCTCGTTTTATATAGATTTTTAAAATAGAAAGCCCTGCGTATCATGTAAATGGTGCGTACTCTACGTTAATTGCTTTTAACCCCTAAAGCCTTACAACCACAATAATGGAGAAATCACGTTATGACGGTGCGAAAGCAGAAAAAATAGTAAGGATAGCCTATGTTGAAATAAAATCTAATTAGGGTGTATGAGTGACACATGCATTACGTTAGGCACTAAGGGTATAAACAATGGGTGTTTAGCAGCCACTTTCCTAAGTCTTTTAGATATGGAAAAGGTTCAACGACTATCTTCATCCAAATGCTTGTTTTTCCAACCAACATCACTTTGAAAACACTGGTTTGATAATCACATAAGACAAAGAAGAGTATAAGTATATTTACTTTAAGAATGATGAATCAGATTATCTAAATAGTTATCAAATGGTTGCAGCTCTAAAGTAAAATAAACAGTTTTACAGTATTTTTGCAAAGACAATTTTAACAGTCACATTGAGAGTGGTTTCAGTTTTATTTGTAGACAGCATCTAAAAGGAAAAATCTATTAAAATAAATAGAGGAAACAACAAGAAAAAGTCACTGTAAGCTTCATTCTCCCATCGAGTGAGGAGATGTTCAGATCACAACAGGAAATATCCAGAATGCCATGAGACAAAGTTCTGAACTTAGGATGTTAACAGGTCGACTCTGCCTCGTTGACCTCCAGTTTCTTATCTGACACAGTTTCCTGCAGTTTCCCCTCCACATAGCTGGCATGTTTAGAATTACTCAGCCGGGCTGAACCGAGTCTGATTCGACTACGACATACTCGCCTTATCTGTATCCTAAATATAGAGCAGCAACACTTTCCCTCTTTCAGAAAAAATGCATTTCTCTTACGGCTCATGCATCCTTTTGCAGACACTCTTAACCAGAGCAACTAATAATGCTGCACTGTTCAGCATTTGTGGTGGTTTTTGGTCCCAGACCTGTGAAACCTTTTCTTTCTCCAGCATTATGGCAACAGTCTGGGGACAGCAGGACAATCAAAGCCAGGTGTGTTCAGAACTAGTTTTCACAGTTTGTTGTGGAAGAACTTGCCTGGCCTGCACAGAGCCGTGACCTCACCCCATCCACCTTTGATACGAACAGGAACTCTGACTCTGACTGAGACCTTATCAACATGTTGGACCTCACTAATGCTCCTCTAGCTGAGTAGGAGAAAATCCCTGCAGCCAGTTCAACATTTTGTACAAGCTTGTCTCTCTATATATACACTTTGTATTACATGTATGAATGCCGTCGTGAGGGGAGATGGGCTTGTTAAGACCTGGCTGCTGAGTCTCAGGTTGACGCTACACATTGGTAGAAAGTCTCCTACTGAAGGCTCCTATTCTTCCCTACAAATAGTGATCATAAATAAATAAATAAATAAATAAATGATTAAAAAAAACTTGCCGGGTCTCCAAGGTTGTTCTTTGTCTTGTTGGAAATTCCTTTTAGTTATATTGCCCAATTTTCAATAACAAGGGGTTTTTGGTCGCCTGAGATGCCCTTAAAAACAACCATAGCAGTGACTCGCCTTAAGTACGAGGGGAAAGGCGGAGTAAACAGCTCTGATTGGTTGTTATGGTTGTATGTCTATCCAGTTTGTAAAAGAAGCAGCCAGCGGTGGTGCTGATACAGCCGATTGTGGACTGGAGACTTCAGCTGTTGTAGCTGTGTCTCTGGGCTGTGGAGAGTAGACATGCCTGGTGTTCGCAGTACTAATGTTAACTTGGTTTTGGCAAGAGGGTGAATGCTACCACGGCAGCCTTCCCGGTGGACTCCCAGCCCATCTGCTCTCACAAGCCTAGCAACTTTTTAGCAACGGAAGCAGAGGGGTAAAAGAAGAAAGACCCCAAGAGAAGTGGCAGTAAGCCTGTGTGATGTATGCGACAGCTGAAAACTTCTGTGTGATTGCCATGAAATCTGGAGCTCACAATCCTTTATATCAGCATCACTGCTGGCAGTTTGTTGTACAAACCAGTAGCTCACATAAACATCACACTGCAAGTCCTTTACATAAAAATCAGCTCACA
>LNZQ01000026.1 GCA_002007315.1 Epulopiscium sp. Nele67-Bin004 | reverse complement strand
GCATCATAGTTAGTTGATACAAGTCTGTTAGTAGAGTTAAATTTCTGTACATGTCTATTTCCTTCTTCCTAAATCAAACTTATACCTAAATTATACCATAACTTTTGTATCTAAGCACCTATTTTTTAAACTGGTAATAATATTCTGGTGTATCATTTGTTATTTTATCAAATGTATATCCTTGAGACTTGTAATATTCGATAATACCATCTAGTGCTTTAACTGTATTTTTGTTGTTTAGGTTGCAGTGAGCAAGAACAATTTTTGTATTAATCTTATCACGTGCCTTTTTAGCATTCTCAACAAGTTCATAAACAGATGCATTTGGATTTACACCATCTTCCAAATTTACATTCCAGTCAAATATAGTATATCCCTTTGATTTAATTAGGTTGTAAAAGTCTTGGTTTAGTCTCCCTGCACTGCCTCCTGGAAATCTAATATAGTTTATTTTAACATCTTCGCCTAACACTTCATTTATCTTTGTTTGAGTTTCTTCCATTTCCTTTATAAACATATCTGGGCTACTATACACTTTTTTATAGTTGTGAGAATACGTATGCAGACCTATCCCGTGTCCTTCTTCGTGCATTCTTTTTAATACAGCTTCTTTGTCTTGTATCTCTTTACCCACGACAAAAAAAGTCCCTTTAACGTCATGTTTCTTTAGTTGGTCCATAATGTCATCAGTTACTCCACGAGTTGGCCCATCGTCAAATGTTAAATACACAATTTTCTCATCTGTTGGCTGTTGCTTTGGTGCGTCCTCTGCATAAATTCTGGGTGCATTTATAATGACTAACCCCACTACCAAAATACTTAATATTACCCTTGTTAAAGATTTCATAACTATCTCCTTTTCATTTTTAGACTTAGTATATCTCTTATTGTCAATTTTTATTATAACTTTACCTTTACAAGAGGCTTTTTTTTCCTTATAATAGAAAATTATAGAAAAAAATACCGAACGGAGGCAATTATGTACAAAAAAGTAGATACCAACCTAAACTTTGTAGACCGTGAACTTGATGTTCTAAAGTTTTGGAAGGATAACACTATATTTGAAAAATCAATCGAAAAAAGAACTGACGCAGAAAGTTTTACATTTTATGATGGACCACCAACTGCAAACGGAAAGCCACACATAGGACACGTTTTAACACGTGTAATCAAAGATTTAATTCCTAGATACAAAACTATGAAAGGCTATCACGTTATAAGAAAAGCAGGGTGGGACACGCACGGACTTCCTGTTGAACTTGAAATAGAAAAGCAACTTGGCATAAGCGGAAAACCACAAATTGAAAGCTATGGTGTTCAAGATTTCATCGTTAAATGTAAAGAAAGCGTTTGGAAATATCAATCTGAATGGGAAAAGATGTCTGAACGTGTTGGGTATTGGGTTGATATGGAAAACCCTTATATCACATATGACAACAATTACATCGAATCTGTTTGGTGGTCGCTAAAACAAATTTGGGACAAAGACTTAATATACAAAGGTCACAAAATTGTGCCATATTGCCCAAGATGCGGAACTTCACTTTCGTCTCATGAAGTTGCTCAAGGCTACAAAGATATAAAAGACCAAACAGCAATTGCAAAATTCAAACTTAAAGACGAGGAAAACACATATTTCCTTGCTTGGACAACAACTCCTTGGACGTTGCCATCAAACGTTGCACTATGTCTTAATCCAACTGCAACTTACGTTAAAGTTGAAAAAGATGATGAGTTCTACATTTTAGCAAAAGAACTTGTTGAAACTGTCGTTGGTGAAGACGCTACTATCGTTAAGGAATATGTTGGACAAGACTTAGTTGGGACATCATACGAACCACTATTTAACTATGCAACTGTTGAAGGCAAAGCTTGGTTTGTTATTTCTGACGATTTTGTAACACTATCTGATGGTACAGGAATTGTTCATATTGCTCCTGCTTTTGGGGAAGATGACGCAAGAGTCTCACGTGAAAACGGTGTTGCATTTATACAACTTGTAAATGAGCAAGGTTTCTTTACACCAGAAGTTACAGATTGGCAAGACATCTTTGTTAAAGATGCTGACCCACAAATTATCAAACATCTAAAAGAAAATAACAAACTATTTAGTAGTAAAGCATACGAACATAGTTATCCACACTGCTGGAGATGTAGCACACCACTTTTATATTACGCACGTGACACTTGGTTTGTTGAAATGTCAAAAGTTCGTGACAAACTTGTTGCAAACAACAAAACTGTAAATTGGTTGCCACAATCTATCGGTGAAGGGCGTTTTGGAAACTTCCTTGAAGGCGTAATTGACTGGGGTCTATCTCGCTCAAGATATTGGGGTACACCGCTACCTATTTGGGAATGTAATTGTGGACACAAACACATGATTGGTAGCATCGATGAGCTTAAATCTATGAGTAGCAACTGTCCTGATGATATTGAGCTTCACAAGCCATATATTGACGCTGTAACTCTAAATTGCCCAACTTGTAAAGAAGAAATGACACGTGTTGAAGATGTTATTGACTGTTGGTATGACAGTGGTTCGATGCCATTTGCACAACTACACTACCCATTTGAAAACAAAGAGCAGTTTGAACAAAATTTCCCTGCAAACTTTATTTCAGAAGCAGTTGACCAAACTCGTGGTTGGTTCTACACGTTGATGGCAATATCAACACTAATTTTTGACCAAGCACCATACAAAAATGTAATTGTACTTGGACATGTTTGTGATGAAAATGGGGCAAAAATGAGTAAATCAAAAGGTAACGTTGTTGAGCCTTGGAGCATACTTGACACTCAAGGTGCAGACGCTATCCGTTGGTATTTCTACTCAGCAAGTGCACCATGGTTACCAAGCAGATTTGGGGCTGAAAGTGTTAGTGAGGCACAACGTAAATTTATGGGTACGTTCTGGAACACATATGCATTTTATGTGCTTTATGCAAACATTGATGAGTTTGACCCAACAAAATATACACTTGAGTATGATTCACTAAACATGATGGACAAATGGGTGTTGTCAAAACTTAATACTGTAGTTGCCTCGGTTGATGAGCACCTAGAAAATTATCGTATTTTTGAGGCGTCAAGACTTATGCAAGAATTTATTGATGACGTATCTAACTGGTATGTACGCCGTAGCCGTGAAAGATTTTGGTTAAGCGATATGCCACAAACAAAAATTAATGCGTATATGACGCTTTACACTGTTCTTGATACGCTTGCAAAAATTTCTGCACCATTTATACCTTTTATGAGTGAAGAAATTTATCAAAACCTTGTTCGCACAAACGATACAAATGCACCTGAAAGTATCCACTTATGCGATTTCCCAGTTGCAAACAAAGAGTGGATTGACGCTGAACTTGAAAAACACATGGACAGCGTATTACAAATTGTAAACCTTGGGCGTGCTTGTAGAAATGAGTCTAACATCAAAACTCGTCAACCAATAGGCAAAATGTACGTTGGTTCAACTGAAAGTTTGCCAGATGCATTTATTGAAATTGTTGCTGAAGAACTTAACGTTAAAGAAGTTGAATTTACAAGTGATGCAACTGAATTTATCTCATATGCATTTAAGCCACAAATGAGAACGCTTGGACCAAAATACGGAAAAATGCTTAACGCAATTAGAACAACGTTAACAGAGCTTGATGGAATAAAAGCTATGGCCGACCTAAATAACACTGGTATTTTGACACTTGTTATTGATGGTCAAGATATTGAGCTTACAAAAGACGATGTTCTTATATCAACAACTCAAAAAGAGGGGTTTGTTGCACAAAGCGAAGGTGGATTTACAGCTGTTATTGATACTGAACTTTCTGAGGAACTTATCGAAGAAGGGTTTGTTCGTGAGATTATATCAAAACTACAAACTATGCGTAAAGAAGCTGGCTTTGAAGTTCAAGACCAAATTGTTATTGGATACGCTAATAATGAATTAATTGCTGGCATAATTGAGAAAAATAAACAACTTATAACTTCTGAAGTGCTTGCTCTTGATGCAACGGCATCACTACTTGCTGATGGATACACAAAAGAGTGGAAAGTTAACGGAGAAACTGTAAGTTTTAGTACGAAAAAAGCATAACAAAAAAACGTCCTTACCTTAATTGGTGGGACGTTTTTTATTGGTTCGGTCTATTCCATATGAATAATCTTCTGGGATTTTAAACTCTGCAAATGATTCTGAATCTCTAAATCGCCTTCTTTTGTTGCATATTCGCTCCCTATTTCTAACTTAAATTTTGGGTGTAAATTTTCTAATATATTCACCTTCTTTTCTCCTTAATTATTTTATTATCTCATTAACAATAACCAGTAAAACACCCTGTTATAGGTTACATTTAATTTATCTAACATACTATATTGCTGTTCTAGCACCTGCATTATTATAGCATCATCAAAT
>LNZQ01000025.1 GCA_002007315.1 Epulopiscium sp. Nele67-Bin004 | reverse complement strand
TTAGTTGATAGCTTATTTAAAAAATCTTTTCTTTGATTTCTAATTTTTGCATGTAATTTAGCAACTTTTAATTTAGCTTTGTTACGATTGTTGCTACCGATTGTTTTTCTCGACAGCTCTCTTTGTAACCTTGCTAACTTATTTAAAGACTTCGCTAAATATCTATGATTTTTTATAACTTCATAATCACTTGTTGTACAAAAATCCTTTATGCCTAGGTCTATCCCCACTTTCAAGTCTGAACTAGCTAACTGTATAACACCAACATCTGTATAACATAAAGATATATAATATGTCCCGTCTGACTCTTTGCTTATAGTAGCATTAAGTATTCTCCCTTGCGGCATATGTTTATCTCTAACTTTTACTCTACCTAGTTTGGGCAACACGATATGTGTATTTTCAAAACGTATATTGTTATTAGTAAAACTAGTTCTATACGAGCGTTTAGCTTTTTTCTTAGACTTAAACTTTGGAAATTTCGCTTTTTTATTGAAAAAATTTTGAAATGCAGTATCCAAATCTTTTAGTGAATTTTGAAGTGAAAATTTATCTACTTCTTTGAGCCACTCTAACTCTTGTTTTAGCCCTGTTAGTTCTTTGCTACATTGATTGTTTGTAGGGCTTACTCCATATTCTACGTAAGTTTGTATTTTCATACCTAAAAAGAAATTAAATACAAATCGTACACACCCAAAAGTTTTTTCTATTAACTTTTTTTGAGTTTCATTAGGATATGCTCTAAATTTATAAGCTCTTTCCACTTCGTTCAACACCTTTATTTTTCTTTCTGATTTTGAATATATTCC
>LNZQ01000024.1 GCA_002007315.1 Epulopiscium sp. Nele67-Bin004 | reverse complement strand
ACTTTTTGAGCTTTTAAATAACCATCTAATGTAAGTTCGCATCTAAAGTTATTTGGAAAATCACTTTTTTCTCTAACGATAAAACCTTTAACCCATGACTTTTTAGCTTCCATGTCATCTAAGTTAACACCATAATTTCCGACTAATGGATATGTCATAACTACAAATTGACCACAGTACGATGGATCCGTTAAAATTTCTTGATATCCTGTCATACCAGTATTAAATACTACTTCACCAACAGCTTCTTTTAAATAACCAAATGCTTTTCCTTCAAAAACAGCTCCATTTTCTAATATTAGTTGTGCTTTCATTTATTTCATCACTCCTTGTAGGTCATCTCTCATTGTAAGTACCGCTTCTCTTGACGCTTTTGCAAAGTCTTTTTCATCTATATTTTGGATTTTATATGCCGAAATTATACCTCTTGACGAATTAACTATTGCTCCCTGATTATTTTTATCAAAATATCCTTGTAGGTCACTAGCCGTTCCACCTTGTGCACCATATCCTGGAACTAAGAAAAATGTATGTGGCATTCTTTTTCTTAAGTCTTCACCTTGTTCTTTATAAGTTGCTCCAACAACAGCACCTATTTTGCTATAACCAAATTCACCAATTAAGTTTTCGCCCCATTTTGATACTAAATCAGCAACATAATGATAAATTGGTTGTCCATTTGATGTTAAATCTTGAACTTCAACGCTACTTGGGTTGCTAGTTTTAACTAGTATGAACAATCCTTTGTTTAGCTTGTCACAGTGGTCTATAAATGGTTCTATCCCATCATATCCCATATATGGATTTAGCGTAACAAAATCTTCGCCCCACAAGTCAAACTGTTCACCTTCGATAGATGTTCCACCTATATGACTTGCATATGCAGCAGCTGTTGATGCAATATCTCCTCTTTTTATATCTCCAATTATAACTAAGTCTTTAGCTTTTGCATATTCAATCGTTTCTATATATGCTCTTATACCTTCTAGTCCATATTTTTCGTACATTGCAATTTGTGGTTTTATTGCAGGGATTAAATCTGCGGTTTCATCAATAATCATTTTGTTAAATGTAATATACATATGGGCAACTGCCTTAGGAGTTTTACCAAACAAATCTATAGCTTCTTCTCTAATAAAATTTGGTATCATCTCATAAGTAGGGTCAAGTCCTACTACTGTCGGATTTTGCTTTTGTGCTATTTTGCGTATTAAATTATCAATCATACAATTATCCTTTCTTCTCTTAAGACAAATTTTTACAAAAAAAATAACAACGATTAGCATTGTTATTAGTTTTAATATATATACTAACGTATAGGCTATAATATACCCATAGACCTACATATTAAAAATACAAATTAGTTCAGCCAAAATATGCTAAATATAAAGAAAATTCTTTTGTTAAATTCTTTCCATATTCTAGCATAAAATGACTTTAGTTGTCAATCGTTTAAATAAGAAAATTATATGATGATTTTTTAAACTTTTTATTGCAATTTATCAAGGTTAGTTGCAATGTTAGCTATTGTGCAACCCATTACAAACGATAACAACCCAATAGTTGTACCTTCAACGAATGATACGTTTAATAATACTACTAAACATGCTATTATAATCATTTGACATATAATTATAAACTTATACATTAAACTCTCCCCCCTTTCTACTCTATTAGCAATATATGCAATACAATAAAAAGGGTTCAATTATAAAGATAATTTATTTACTTTTAAAGTTGTAGATAGGTTTTATTATATCTATCACTTCTACAGCATCATGAATATTAGTAACAATTTCTTGCAGGTCTTTGTATACAAAACAACTTTCGTCTATTGTCCCCGAGTTCACAGAAGTGGTATAAATACCTTCCATTGATTGTTTAAACATAGATAAAGTAACTTTTTCTTTTGCACCAGAACGGCTCATAATTCTACCTGCACCATGTGGTGCTGAATAATTCCAGTCTGGGTTGCCTTTTCCAATAGCTATAATAGAACCATCACGCATATTGATAGGAATAATTAATATTTCGTCTTTCACAGCTGAGACTGCACCCTTGCGTAAAATCTTTTGATTTATGTCGATATAGTTATGTACTGTATCAAAAGATTTATAATTTTCTTCTGTAGAAGCATAGTCAATACGACCTTTCATATTACGTATAATTTCATATATCATAGCACTGCGGTTATAATATGCGTATTCAGTTGCAATGTCCATATCATGTAAATAATCGTCCATATATTTACCTTGCAAGAAACAAAGTTCTTTTGGAATCTTTATATCTTCTGAATACTTTTGCTTAATATTTTTAACAACATCATCTATAAGGTGATTTTTATTTTCTTTTTGAAGTTGTTGTATCGCTTCTTGAACTTCTTGAGCTTGTATTTGTTTGGTGTCATTTAAAATATTGTATGCTAATTTTTGGTAGTGTTCGGCTATTTGTTTGCCTAAGTTGCGACTGCCGGAGTGTATACATAAATAATGTCGTCCCTTAGAGTCATAGTTTACTTCAATATAGTGGTTGCCCCCGCCAAGAGTGCCTATTGAATCTGTTGCACGTCTTATGTTAACATGTTTTATACATCGAAGTTCTTCTATTCTAGTTTGTTTTGCGAACTTATGAGGTCTTTGGCGTACATTTGTGCCAGCAGGTACAACTTTTTTAAGCGTTTTATCAAATTCATTTATCCAATCAAGTCCTTTTTTTACTATAATCGGTTGAACTGCTACTCCACAACCAATATCTACACCAACTAAATTTGGTACAATTTTATCGCTTATAGTCATAGTTGTACCTATTGTACAACCTTTTCCCGCATGCACATCAGGCATTATAGCGATTTTAGAATTTTCGCTAATAACGTTGTTGCACACTTGTAGTATTTGGCTTACTGCTCCAGCTTCAATATTTTCAGTAAACACTGTTGCCGTTGCGTATTTTCCTTCTAATGTCAACATAAACACTCCCCATTTCTTACTAATTTAATTATTGCCACTATTTTCAAGTGATAAACACTTTTTGAAAATAAATTTTGCAGTTTCTAACATAAGGTCAAATTGAAATAATTCTGTGCAGTCTTCAGACGTATTGGACACTGAATTTACATCAATAATATACGCTTTCCCGTCATATTCAATAATGTCCATACTGCCCATTTGAATATCTAAAATATCCATAACTTTAATCGCTGTATTTTTAATATATTGACTACAGTCAGGATAAAATTCATATGTTGAGCCGTATTTATAAGCCGATAATCCGTTATCACACACGCTACGTTTTAATATAAGTTTGCACTCTTTATCAATAACTTCTATACGTGTTATAAATTCTGGCTGAATATATTTTTGAACTATCATTTCAAAAGATGCAATCTCATCTAAAATACTAAAAATATCAGTTTCTTCTTTTATAATGTATGTTAGATTTGTGCGGCCACCACAATTAGGCTTAATAATAACTGGATATTGAAGTTCGGGTATAAGGCTAGTTGAAAATATACCATAAGTATAAGGCACATCTATCCCGTTGGTTGCTAGTATATCCGTTGCTAACATTTTATTTATCTCATAAAAATGTGCATTGTAATCGTTTAGCAAAAGTATTTTATGCTCTTTTAAAAATTCAATAACTTTAGGCATTTGCTCTAATGCCTAAAAATTTTTTCTAAATTGTGCACTTGCAAATATTCGACTAACTACCAGTTGATACTGCAACAAATTATTTAATTCTAAACTTGTGTTCATGTTAATTAAGTCGGCATCAACTCCCAACTTCTTTAAATTGTCTAAAAGGGCGTAGTCTGACCACTCGCCCGATTCATATAAAATAGCAACTTTCATGTTACTTCACCTCGTTCTTTTCGCTACGTGTTAATATTGCATCAACAGGGCAAGCTACAAAACAGTCGCCACATTCATCACATCTTTCTTCAATAACGCTATATTGTTCTCCTGCTTTTATCGCCTTAAATGAACATACCGAAAAGCACTGCCCACAAGCGATACATTTATCTGTAATACAAACCGTTATTCGTGCTGTGTAGCCAGGGTAAAAATGGGGTAAACCCTCACTATCATGCTCAACATGTGAATTTGGATACATGCCACACATAGCAACTTTTTTAGTATTAACAAGTTGTTCATAAAATGGTTTAATTTGCATCGTTCTAAAATAAATTCCATCTTTGTCGTATGCAAAAAAATGTGCGATACGATTTTCTATATAATTATTATTGCCGATAGTTGAAAATGTTAAACTGCCTATCTTATCAAATTTTCCATAAATTTCTTCGATTTTCATTTGTATGCTCCTTTAGTATGATTGTAAAAATTGAGTTATCTCCTTATTATTAATACTATAAATTAATACTATAATCTAATTTATCAATATCATTACTTTCAATAATTTTTCCGTTATCCATAAATATATAGTAGTCTGCAAACTTCTTTGCAAACTCCAACTTATGCGTTACAAAAATAAAGTTAATTCCCGAATTTTTTAGTTCCATTATAGCATTTATTACTTCTTTTGCTATATCAACTTCAAGTCCTGCGGGCTGTCCGCTGTTATCAACATACGTCATAGGTGGATATTTTAGCGACATACCGACACGCAACACGTCGGATTTTTCATCTTGATTTGCATCATCAGTGCCACACCCTGATAACATTAGCGTAGCCCCTAACAAAATAATGCTAAATTTTTTCATCATCTTCTCCCTCCAAATTGCCTAAAATCATCTGTAATGTACGTCTAAATTGTTCTTTATCCTCGTTAGAAATATCTTTATATATTGTGTCGTATAGTTTTTGTGATACATCTAAAAATATGGGGCTCAACTGCTCTCCTTTTTCAGTTAGCACACAAAAAGTAACTCGTTTATCGTTTTGACACTGTTCAATTTTTACCTCCTAATAATAGTTTGATATCCAACTATTCGTTGTAATAATACATGATAACTAAAAAGTCAATACAATAAATATTAATTCTTAAAAAAGAGGTTTAATTATGTCTAAAAGTTATGAAAAAGTGTGGTTCTTGACGTCATTAACGTTTTTAGCTGGGTTTTTGAATGCTTACACTTATATCACTAGAAATGAAACGTTTGCCATTATGCAAACAGCTAATATGTCCAAAATCGGAATATCTTTGGCGTTGCAAGATTATGATATGCTCCAAACGCCCATATTTTCGATAATTTTTTGTGTATTAGGTGGCTTCTTTTGTGAGTTTTTGAAAAACAATCCTAACCCAAAATATTTTGATATTTGGCAACGAAAAAGTTTGTTTATAGAGTTTATGGCGTTTTTTGTTGTGGCGTTCGTGCCTATGGGGGTGGCTGATGTCGCTGTTATTTCGGCATTTTCATTTATAGCCCAAATGCAGTTGTCCACTTTTGGGAAGTGGTATGGAGGAATGCATAATACTACAATTTGTACTGGTGATTTGCGAAATTTTGCCCAAAGTGTGTATAGGGCTTTGATTGGTAAAAAAGATTTGGATATCGCTAGGGACACGCTTATTATGGTGTGTTCATTTCCACTGGGGAGTTTTGTTGGTATATTTGTTAGTCAAATGTTCCAAGAAAGGGCATCATGGTTTGGGTGTATCATACTTGCTGTTTTGTATGTAGCGATAGCAAAAACAAACAAATTGTGATATAGTATTATAAAATATAAATTTAGGGGGAATCAATGTGAGAAAAAATAAATTAGCGTTGTTATGGTGCTTAATTTTAGTTATAGTTGTTAGCGTGACTGCTCCGCCTATGGAGGTTTATGGAACAAAAAGTAATTCTAGTAGTAGCTCAAATTCATCAAGTAGCACAAGTAAGTCAAGCACTTCTAATTCATCGGGGACTTCAAGCGGAACAAGTGGCAGTTCAAGTTCCTCAGGTAACACGACAAACAACAGCAGTACTAACTCGTCAAGTGGTATGAGTAATTCAAATAGCTCGAGTTCGTCAAGTGATACGAGTAATTCAAATAGTTCTACTAACAATACGACTAATTCTAATAGCTCGAATTCGTCAAGTGGTACGAGTAATTCAAATAGTTCTACTAACAATACAACTAATTCTAATAGCTCTAGTTCATCAAGTAGTACTAATAACTCAAATAATTCTACTAATAACAGTACAACTAACAACACAGCTAACAACAACTCAAACTCCAACAGTTTTAGAAATGCGATAGCATCGGGTGTTGTTGCGGGGATTGTTGCTGCGAGTTTTAGCAATATATTTTCGTTTGGTAGGTCAAGCAGCGTGTATAGTTCATCAGCTAATGTAAGTTTTGGTACGTCGCTATTTGTGGTGATTTTCGTACTGGCATTAGGTGCGTTATGCATATATGGTATTATGAAGTTTGCAAGACGTTTGAAAGAAAAACATGAGTCAAACAAAGATGAATGGTACGACTAAAAATAGACCCTCAAATTAATGAGGGGTGTTTTACTGCTAGGCAAAAAACAAAAGTACCAAAAAAATTTATGTTTTTGAGTGCTTGTGTTGGGAGTCAACTACTCATCACTGAAGTGACGTGTCTCCTTGCCTATATTATGAAAAAAATAGTTGTTGACCAAGACAAATGTATTGGTTGTGGCTTATGTGCAAACGCCTGTCAACAAAGTGCGATGGAAATTGTTGACGGAAAAGCCAAAGTTGTGAGGGAAGATTTTTGTGATGGACTTGGCAATTGTTTGCCTGTTTGTCCTGTTGAGGCGATAAGTTTTGAGGACGTTAAAGTAGCTTCAAAAGTTGTAAAACCTACAGGTTGTCCAAGCACAAGAACAATGTCTATGGGCTGCCCAAGCACAAAAGCACAAACGACATCTGGTGGTGACACGTCTATGTTGCAACAGTGGCCAGTACAAATCAAGCTTGTTACGCCAACTGCTCCATTTTTTGAAAATGCCGATTTGTTAATAGCTGCCGATTGTACAGCTTATGCGTATGCAAACTTTCACAAAGAATTTATGCAAAACAAAATAACGATAATTGGTTGCCCAAAACTTGATGAGGGAACATATACAGAAAAGCTTACACAAATTTTATCACAAAATGATATACAGTCTGTAACGGTTGTTAGAATGCAAGTACCATGTTGTGGCGGGCTGAAAGTTGCAACGGAACTTGCAGTTCAAGAGAGTGGTACATCAGCAAAATTACAAGTTGTAATAATTAGCGTAGATGGCAAAATAGTATAATAAAAAAGCTGGAAACTTAGTGTAGTTTTCAGCTTTTTTAGGTTATTTATTCTAACAAATTCTCATACAAATCTGAGTCTAGCTCATCCCATTTTACACCATAGGGTGCACCACCACTTGTATATCCGCCTACCCAAAAGAACTCGCTTTCCAAGGGGTCTACCATATCATATTCATGCTCCCTACTGTTTTCTTTTGCCTTTTTTCCACGTTGCTTTTTAGTAGGATTTTGGCTTTTATATTCAGCCTCAACTAATTGATTATATTTTTCTTTATCCAGAACATTCAATTTATATAAATCTGATAAGGTGTCGAGGACACTTAGCTTAAATTTTTTCCTATAATCTCTAATAATATTTTTATTAGAATATTTTTCTACCCAAATCGCACCATGTCTTAATCTTGTTTCATATCGCATTGGGCTAAATTCCACATTGTTAGATTTTCCTTTTTTCTTTGCCATTACATGTTTCCTCAATTTCCACAAATATATTATGATTATATTATACGCTTCAATAATTACATTATCAAGTTTTTTACCTCTCTTATACACGATTTTCTTTTTGGTTCAGTCTATTTTATTGTTGACATCACTTATATTTTCTTTTATAATTGTTATTGACCGACTGGTCAATCGACAAGGGGGTGAGGCAATGAACACTTATGATAAACTAATTCAAAGTGCAGTTGTACTATTTAACGAAAACAGCTACGAAAAAACTTCAATGAACGACATCGCAAAACACGCTGGCATTTCAAAAGGTATTTTATATCATTATTTTACTAGCAAAGATGAGCTTTATTTGCACTGTGCAAAACTTTGCATAGACGCTTTTGGTGAATACATATTGCAAAATAGCGATTATGCAACTTTAACCGACTTTGTAGACAACATTATAAGGTGGGACTTTTTTGTGCAATACCCGCAACATAAAGGTATGTACATCAACATTTTAACTAGACAACCCACTCATCTTGTAGACGAACTATACGAAATTCAACAACAGTTTAAACAGCGTAATTTTGAATTTATCAAAAATCTGGCTATGCAAGATAATATCAGTTTGGGCAAAAACGTTACACAACAAGATGTTGAGGCTTTCATCGTATTGATGCATAGCATTACTCCAAATGAGATATCTCACTTTAGAGGTTCGTTAGATATCAGCGAAATAACTGCATATAAACAACAATTTAGTAGACTACTTAAAATTTTTATCAATGGATTACAGGCAGATTTAGATTAATCTTAATAGAGAAAAATACTACTCTATTTTATGTTGATAAAAACATAATGATTTAGATTAATTACTATTAATGATTTAGATTAATTACTATTAATAAGGAAGGAAATTTTTATGGCTATATTAAAAAAACGAATGGCGATTTTACTTGCTGTTGGAATTTTAACTGGTTGCTCTAGCACAGACGCCGTTCCAACATCAACAACTAGCATTTTTGTAGAAACAAGTTTAGTTTCAAGTGGACAAGTAGTTTTAAGCGACTCATTTATCGGAACAATTACGCCAAAAGAAACGACATACATTTTCCCTATGATGGCTGGCATCACAAAACAAGTAAACATCGAAGTTGGCGACGTTGTATCCGAAGGCGATATTTTATTCACGCTTGATGACGAGTCCCAACAAATGTCGCTTGACCAAGCCCAAGCAACTTACGCTCAAGCTGAGGCTGGCAAAGCCCAAGCACTGCTTATGGCGAACCTGGAGCTTGACAACACGCTTGCATCATACGACCAACTTGCACTTGCACGTGCCCAATCTGTCATTCAAGCACAAAACACTATAAACAATACAAACGCATCGTATGACCAACTTATTCTTGCAAAAGAACAGGCACTTATTCAAACGACAAATTCAATAGACAACACAAATTTAAGCTATGACCAACTTGTTCTAGCGAAAGAGCAAGCACTTATTCAAGCTAAAAACACTGTCGAAGACGCCGAAGTTGCATACAAACAACTTATTGCAAGCCGTGACCAATCGGTTGGTTCAAGCGTTGATATGCAACTTATCGAACTTGAAATGCAAATGGATGCTATAAAGTTAAATATCGAAACGACAAAAATTCAACTTGAACAGGCAGGGGGCAGTTTAGACGGACTTGCTGACTCCGTAAGTGATGCAAAATCAGACTACAACTCAGCGAAAAGCGATGCAAATTCAGCAAGCAATAAAGCAAATTCAGCGTATGACAACTACATTGATGCACAATACAAAGCTAGTACAGCAAACGTTCTTGCAGCAGAATATTCTATGATACAAATGACTAGTACAACTCTTGCAGGGCTAACGATACAACAAGCAGCAAACAACGGAACATCAAACGGTGTCCCAGCCGAAACTGCAAATGCTGTACAAAGCATTTATAGCCAAATGACCTCAGCAGGAATAAGTGGCTTGTCGTCATCTGAAGTTTCACGTCTTGAAACGCAAGCATCAGACGCACTTTCAACGTACACATCAGCTCAAAGCGAGTCTGTTAGTGCATCAGCAAACGAGGCAACAACCGAACTTATGTACAACTACTTAGACAGCTCATATGACTCTGCCGAAACAGAAATTGAAAACGCAGAAGAAATTGCATACGCCACAATAGCAGGACTTGAGGCGAACTTACGTAATATGGAAGAAATTTATAACGCACTGCAAAGCACGACAACCGAAGAAATTTTAGAAATATACGACGCACAAATCGAACGTGCCGAACTTGGTATTCGCCAAGCGACAGAGGCACTCGATATGATTACAGATAGCTATGATACGCAAATTGCAGCTGTCGTTCTTGGGTTAAACCAAGCAAATCAAGCACTTGGAATGACAAGCGACAGTTATGACAGTCAAATTGCAAGTGCACAACTTGGGCTAAACCAAGCAAATCAAGCACTTGGAATGACAACTGATAGTTATGACGAGCAAATGAAACAACTTGACATTGCAATTTCAGGAACACAAAGCAATTTGCCACTTATAGAAAGCGTGTATAATGCTCAACTTAGTGCTGCAAACGTTGGAGTTGCCTCGGCACAATACGTGCTTGATAAACTTGTTATAACATCGCCAACTAGTGGTATTGTTGACCAAGTTAACGTGACTGAAGATGTGCCAGTTAGCAACGCCGAAGTTGCTGTTGTCGTTGCGGATTATTCACAAATGGAAACGAGCTTTTTTGTAAGTAAAGACGTTAGAGCAACGTTTGAAGAAGGTCAGCAAGTTGTTGTTGAATATGAAGGAAAACAATATTTCGGCGAAATTTCAGATATTGCATCGTCTGTCAACCCTCAAACTTCACTATTTCAAATTAAAGCACTAATAGACGTAGACTATGGTGACATACCATCAGGAAGTGTTGCAACAATATACACTACAACTCAAAAATCTAATACCGAAGTAGTTATTCCTTATAGTTCGGTTTATTTTGAAAAAGGGCAAAGTTTTGTGTATGTTGTTAAAGATGGAATTGCATACAAACAACTTGTTGAAACAGGGCTTTTTGATGCCGAAACTATCGTTATAACTAACGGTATAGACATTGGCGACAAAATCGTGACAACATGGAGCTCACAACTTAGAGATGGCGTACTTGTAGAGGAAGGAGAATAGTATGTGGATTACTAAGCTCGCCTTAGATAGACCAGTTTCTTCGGCTCTTTCAGTCGTTTTGATGATAGTTTTTGGATTTGTTTCGCTGTTTTCTATGCGAATGAGCTATATGCCAAGTATGAGTATGCCCGTATACGTTATTAGCACGGTGTACGTCGGGGCAAATGCAGACGTTATTCAAAGCGAACTGACAGACCCAATCACAGAAACAGCCGAAAATATTACAGGTTTTCAATATTCAATGACGACGTCTATATCAAATGTATCTTTTGTCGCTTTATATTTTGACTTTGGTATAGATTTAAACCAAACTTACATTGATATGAAAGCTGCAATTGATAGACTTAAACTGCCAGATGATGCTGAAATACCTATAATAATGCAAATCGTTGATGACGGTGCATCTGTTATGGAAATTTCAATTCAATCACTTGAAGGTGCTGACGAACTTGTTTTTGTAAGAGATATAATTGAACCAAAAATTAACACTATACTTGGTGTTGCAGAAATAAACACGTATGGTGGAACAGAACAATACGTTGACGTAGTTCTTGACGAGTCGGCGATGGACCAATACGGCGTATCAATGTTTATGGTTGCAAATGCAATGCAAAACGCAAATTATACGATGCCACTTGGCAGTATCTCTCAAGGAAATTTGAATCTAAATATGGTTGCAAGCACGTTGCCAGAGAACTTATATGATATTTTAAATATTCCGATTACAACTATGTTTGGAAACACAATTTTAGTTAGAGATGTTGCAAATGTGCAGTTTATGCCAAAGTACCCAACAAGTTTTAGTAGGGTTAACGGCGAAGATAACATCACAGTTAGTATTCGTGCAACGCAAGATGCAGACATACCAACTGTTACAAACGCTATCAAAGCTGAGCTTGACCAAATTTCAGCGATGTATTCAGATATGAAAATAGAAGTCGTTCAAAACACAACAGATGACATTTATACAACTTTGCTATCTGTTGCTGGAACGCTTGCTGTAGCTGTTGTGCTATGTATGTTCGTATTGTATATATTTCTTGGTGACTTTAAAGCAAGTTTAATTGTCGGTAGCTCGATACCAACGTCGCTACTTATAACGCTTATGATGATGGGTGCATCTGGATTTGAGATGAATATGATAACGTCATCAGCACTAATTATTTGTATCGGTCTTATGGTTGACAACTCGATAGTTGTTCTTGAAAGTATGTTTAAATGCAAAACGCCAGAAAACACTCATTATGAGGCTGCACTAGAAGGAACAAGAACAGTAGGTATGTCGGTTATCGCATCAACTATTACGACAATTGTTGTATATTTGCCGATTGCAGTTCTTGAAGGGCTTGCGGGACAACTGTTTAAAGCTCTTGGGTTCACGATAGTTTATGCACTTATTGCGTCGCTTGCTATCGCAATGTCAATCGTGCCACTTGTTTATGTGAAACTTGCACCAAACGAAAAAACCACAGCACCATTAAACAAATTTATGACTAAAGCAGAAAACAGCTATGAGCCTAGAATTCGCCGAGTGTTGAACCGTAAATTTACTGCAGTAGGGCTTGCAATCGCCAGTCTTGGGGTAACAGCTTATTTAATTTCGTATATCCCAGTTCAAACTCTACCAATTATCGACCAAGGAATTATTTACGTTGATATTGATTTTAGAGCAGGAACTGACATTTATTATGTTGATGATGCTATAGCTCCATTTGAACAAAAAGTGGCAACCGACAGTCGTATTGATAATTACACTATCACTATCGAAGAAGGTTCAGCGTCACTTATAATGTATGCTGTGGATGGATACTCAAGCGATGATATCGCCTTAGATTATGAGAAATTTTTTGCTACAGCACATAATATGGACGCAAATATAAGTTTTGCTGACGTAACTGGAATGCCTAGACAAATGCCACATGCAACGCTGTCGGTTTTTGGTATTGACTATGATATGGTGCAAGCTGAGGCTATCAGAATACAAGCTGAGATGGCACAAATCCCTGGGGTAACAAGAGTTACAAGTTCTGTCGGGGCAGCTGGCACACAAGCTAGATTAAATATTGACCCGCTTACGGCAGCGTATTACGGACTTGGAGTGTCTGATATCGCTCAAATTGTGTATTCAGTTAACAATGGGATAGACGTTGGAACGCTTAATATGTATGGTTCGGATTATGACATCACGATAACGTATCCAGAAGGTTCATACGATGATGTTACAAAACTTATGGAATATCAATTTGACACAAATAAAGGTACGATAACGCTTGGTGATGTTGTAGATATCGTGTTTGAAGACACAGAACAAGCGATAAACCGTACTGGTGGTAATTTTTATATAGACTTAAAAGCTTTCACAGAGGATCAGTATTTGGCATACGTTGAGGGTGAAGTTGCAAAAATTATCGACTCTATGCCAGAAAGCGTGTATGTTGGAGCAACTGAAATTATGGTTGTTGATGTTCTTGATGGTGAAATAGACGTTATTGCTGAGGCTGTTGTAATCGGTATTTTCTTAGTATTTATCGTTATGGCTATGCAATTTGAGTCGATTAGATTTTCGCTTATGGTTATGATAAGCGTTGTGTTTAGTTCGATTGGAGCGTTTGGACTTCTTGCTGCAACAGGACTTGAACTATCGCTTATCGCACTTGTTGGACTAATGATGTTGTCTGGTATCGTTGTAAACAGTGGTATACTTTTTGTTGATACGACAAATCAACTTAAACAAGAAATGCCACTTGATGATGCTCTAGTGTTGAGTGGAAAAATGCGTATGCGACCTATATTTATGACGACTGCAACGACAATTTTATCGATGGTTCCGCTGGCACTTGGAACAAGCGAAGGTTCACAAATGTTACAAGGTATGGGAGTTGTTATTATCGGTGGACTTCTAACGTCAACTGCTTTAGTGCTACTTCTTATGCCAACGTTTTATTTGATATTAAACAAAAAAACTAAAGAAACACCGCCAGAGTTAAATCTTGGTACAGAATAATCAAGAGAGCCTATAACTTAAAAAGTTGTAGGCTCTTTTAGCTGCAATAAAACAAAAATGCATACAAAAAAGCCCCTTTTATTTAAGAGGCATAAGTGTTTAACTATTTTTGTATGTCGCTATATATACTTGATAGATTTTGTCTATCATATTCTTGTTTAAGTAATACGATTTCACCACGTTTTTTGTTTGCTTTTATATCAGCAAGCCTAGTTGGTATTGGAATACGACTTTCGTTTCCAACCATATGCATAACAACCTCACGACTAATTTCCAAGTTTATATTGTGCCCTATCGAAACAAAAACAGGCTTGACCCCTTTATGCGTACGCAGTGCACAACCATAAGTTTCACCGTTAACGATAATGTTTTTGTATGCCCCTTCTGCCTCATCTGGCATAGCAAATTTCGTTTCCCCAACTTGTAAATACGTTTTTGCAACACCGATACTTCGTGTGTTTAAAATAATTCCCGCACATGTAGCAAGTCCCATATTGTTTTGGTGCAAATAACCGTTGCCATCAAACATGTAGATATCAACTTTTCGGTTTAGCTGACGTGCCGTTTTTTCTATAAGTGGCGTTTCTCTAAAAGCCAAATATCCTGGCACATATGGTACTGTTATTTCGCCAACTTCTGTCACAGTTTCAACAAGTTGTTTTGTTTTGTAGTCAACAACTGTAATTGCACAAACTGCATATTCAACATCATCTTGTTTGAAATATGCAAGGTCAACACCTGCAACGTATTCAATTTTTGGACGTTCATTTGATATACGAAATTTCTTTTTTAGTTCCTGCTGTTGTATAATAAATTGTTGTTCCATTTTATTCTCCCCTAAAATATAATTTGGGGCAACCGATGATCGCCCCTGCGTATAATATCGAGCGACCGATGATTGCCCGTGCGTATATATCGGGCGGCCAGTGACCGCCCCTACGGTTTTATTGTCACAACGAATTATACGCTTTCTTCTACGCCCTTAATTGCTGCATACAAAACGTCTGATTCATATTCAAGTCCATAATAAAGCAACAAATCAACTTTGTATTGTAACAATTTTGTCCAGTTTATGCTTGATTCTAATGCAATTTCACGACGTGCAACACCTTTAATGTCTTGCCAACGACGAACATATTTTTTTATATCAAAGTTTTCATACACATTTGGACCTTTTTCAAAGAAATCTAATAAAAATTTAAGCCCTCTAATTTCAGACTTAATTTCAAATTGCGATTCTGAATTTGAATCAGTTTCAGTTCTAAATGTAATACCCTCTTTTTCAATAGCTTCTTTAAGCTCCGCATAGTTAGGATTTTGCATAATAAAATCGTAAGCTGGGTTAGCCGTTTCGGCTTTTAATGTAGGATATTTTGCATATAATCTAAATAAAATATCAGTATAAAATGAGCCATCATACAAAAATATTGGCAATCCAACATTTTCATCATAGGCGATTTTTAGTTTTTTAAATTTATTTTCAACTGCCATTTCAATTTCTCCTTTCTGTAAAATATACATTCATTATACCCTATATTGCTAAAAATAAGCAATAGATATCATTTATTTTTTACATAAAATTAGGTATAATATTGTAGAAAGGAGGTAGTAACATGAATGGAGATGACAGAAAAACAATTATTTTGAAACAATTAAGCGAGGCTTCAGACCCTATTAGTGCAACGACATTTGGAAAACAATTTTCAGTTAGTCGCCAAGTTATAGTTGGAGACATTGCCCTACTTCGTGCACGTGGCGAACAAATCATCGCAACCCCTAGAGGTTACATTGTCGAAAAACAACCACATCTAACATACACTATCGCTTGTAAACACACCGAGCATCAGCTGTTAGACGAGCTATACACAATTGTTGATAATGAATGTGGCGTAATCGATGTTACTGTTGAACATAGCATTTATGGGCAACTATCAGGGCCGTTATACATTTTTACACGTGAAGATGCCGATAATTTCGCCAAAAAGCTTACCCAAGAAAACGTACAATTGTTGTGCCACCTAACAAAAGATTTTCACTTTCATAAAATATGCTGTCCAACTACTGACCATTACAACAAAGTAGTTTCTGCACTAAACCAAAAAGGATTTTTAGTTAGTTAGTATTTGTGTCTTGACACCTATCTTTTTGTGTGATATGGTATATGTCAAGACACCTACCAAAGAAAGGATATATTACATGGAAAAAATACTTGTAATCGGAGCTACAATAGTTGATATTATGATGTATATTGACGCTTTACCATCATCGGGTGATGACATTGTTGCCTCAAATGAGCTTGTATCAGTTGGGGGCTGTGCCCTAAACGTTGCAAACGTGCTTAGGGCGTTTGATGTGCCATTTGATTTACTCTCACCTATCGGAGTTGGCAAAAATGCCGAGTTAATTCGTCAATCTCTAACACAAAAAAATATTGATATTTTGTTAGATGTCGGGCAAGCTGACAACGGTCACTGTCTAACGTTAGTTGAAAAAAGTGGCGAACGTACTTTTATAACGCTACTTGGAGTTGAAAGCAACATTAGCCCAAATTGGTTTGACGTTATAAATCCGCTAGACTACACAAAAGTTTATGTGTGTGGATATGACATCGAGGCAGACACGAACAATGCTATACTAAATTTTCTTGAACACAATTCACATCTTGAACTTATTTTTGCACCATCACCTAGAATTACTTATATACAAAAGTCCAAAATCAACAAAATGTTTAAACTGTCTAAGTTTATCCATTTAAACAAACCTGAAATACTAAACTTTACAAACAAACTTACAGTTGAAGATGCCGTGTTGGCGTTGGATACGGACGCAACGATAGTTGTAACACTTGGACCAGAGGGTACAATTTTATACAACAAGAAAACTTTTATTACTATTACAACCCAAGCCGTTACTCCGATAGACACATCAGGGGCAGGTGACTCACATCTTGGGGGCTTTATTGTAGGGTTAGCACTTGGCAAGTCACATATAAGGGCTACAAATTTGGCACATAACATAGCAAAACAAGTTGTGCAAACAAAAGGTTCAGAATTTATCAAAAAGCAGGGGGAAAGTTATGAATAACATCGAGCAAACAGAAACTAACATACTAAAAAAGTTTTTTCACGATTGGACAAAGTTTGAACTAACTTGGCTTATCGTATCAACAATAACGATGATTGGATTATCTATCGTTTGGCAAGACTCGCTTATTGCGTTAATTAGTGGTATTACTGGAATTATAGGCGTTGTGCTTTGTGCAAAAGGAAAGCTTGTAAACTATGCTTTTGCAATCGTAAACGTAGCATTATATGCTTACATATGTTATAACAGCAGGTTGTACGGAGAGGCAATGTTAAATGCATTTTATTTTTTCCCGATGTGCTTTGTAGGGTTTTTTATGTGGAAAAAAAATCAAGGCGAAGATGGCGAAGTTGTCGTTAGAAATTTAACTAAAGACGGTATGATTAGACTAGGTTTTTCAACGGTTATAGCAATATTAGTGTATTACCAAGTGCTTGTATATTTGGGTGGACATTTGGCTATTATTGATGCGACAACGACTATAGTTTCGGTTATTGCGTTGTTTTTGCAAGTTAATCGCTACTCAGAGCAGTGGTTGTTGTGGATTATCGTCAACATTATTTCGATAATTATGTGGGTACTTCTACTACTAGAAAACGACCCATCAGCTATAACGATGATAGTTATGTGGAGTGCATATCTTATTAATGCAGTGTATGGATACAACAATTGGAGAAAAATGGCATAGAAATAGGAACGCCCAATGAGCGTTCTGTGGGTGGTCGCTGACCACTCTTTTTTTGTTGTGACAAATTGAAAGGTTTTGCAAAAATCTCTCGTATATTATAGTATACACAACTTAAAGGAGGAGATTTTTTGAATGAAATAAATTTATGGCTACAAGTGCGAAACGGCGACATGCAAAGCCTCCAAACTTTAATAGATAAATACTCAAACTACGTGGCTACTATAATTACTCGTGTTAGCACAAATCAATTAAGCTCACAAGATGTTGAAGAACTTACAGCAGATGTATTTATAAAAATTTGGAATAAGCGGGATAATTTAGAACTAGAAAATGGAAGCCCAAAAGCTTATATGGCACGAATTAGCCGAAATATAACAATAGATTATTTAAGAAAAAATAATATTTTAACTGTTGAAATGGAAGAACATTTAGAAGTGTCTAGCCAAACCCCTGAAGATGTCATTTTGCAACAAGAGCTACAAGACAGCTTAGTTACAGTCGTTAAAACATTGCAACAGCCCGAGCAGGAAATTTTTATAAGACGGTATTTTTATATGGAAAAAATTAAAGATATCGCAACCAAACTACAACTAAAAGAAAATACAGTTCATACAAAATTGTCACGAACAAAAAAGAAACTGCAAGAAATTTGTATTTTACACGGACTTAGAAAGGATTGATATTATGAAAAAATATTTTGTAGATTTAGCAAATGACATTGACGACAAAATGTTAGAACAAATAGAACTAGAAGTTACCACTACTGTTGACTCAAACAAAGTTAAGCAACTTGTGGTGACAGGTATAGAAAAACAAGTATCTCAAGCTGACCAAAACGAAATTACTACGAAACAAACTAACTTAATAAAATTTCCGAATAAGTTTTACAAAAATAAAAAGTTTTTGCCACTAGTGGCTACTCTTGCTATTTTTAGTACAAGCGTTATCGCAAGCAACATTTTACCATCATACATTACGGGTAACACCGATTATGTTGCTGACAGTGTACAAATGCCACAAGCAGTGTCACAACACAAGGGAGTTACAGCTCAAATTCAGTCGGCTATAGTTGACAATTATTCGGCGATAATTACAGTTGTTGCACAAAAAGACGATGGTTCAACATTTGGGACAAACAGCGAAATTGGAACTATCGAAGTTGACATACCAAATTGCAGTTATGGCAGTTCGCTAAAAGGTAGCAAGTTAAGTGATGACGGCACGACAATAACTAGCATTTTGCAAGTTTATACCACACAAAAAATAACAGACGGGAAAATCATTACTTTGAAAATTGATGATATCGGGGACATTACGGGTAATTGGAAAATGGAGGTTGAGTTTAAGCCTAACACTGAAGTTATAACTAAAGATGTTGACATTGTGTTTGATGACTCTCATATTAAATATATCGAAATATCAAAACTAGGTATAAATATAGAGGGTGATTTGTATACAACAGGAATGAACGAGCCAGATGTATTTATTAAACTGTTTGATGGCACAATTTTGCCGTATTCACAACGTTCTTGGACTCGTATTGATGAGGGAAGATACCCAGAGTTGGTTGGAGATATTGATGGGTTTAAAATGCGTTATGATGACTTGAACAGTGATATAACATTTGATAGTATTAGTATTTTTGATTTTTATGATATAAAATTGACACCTATTGAACAAATTGAATGTATTATAATTGATGGGATAGAAATTTTTATTTAAGATAACAGGTTCATCAGACTATAAATAATTAGCTCCAATCACAGATATTTAAAATAAAACTAATTATTTGTATACAGTCTGAGAACCTTTAACAATTATAGATGTTTTTAATTAGTAATTAGATATACTTTTTAATATTTTTGACTCCAAATTTTCCAGATAATTGCTTAGAGTTAAGTCATAACTATCAATAATAAGCATATCACTAGGAGGTTTAACCTCTAACAATTCCAAACTGATTGATGTTTTAATTAAAACTGTCGCAATACAATTCTTCTTTTTCGCAGCTATAGACAACAACTTTATCGCATCGGATAGATGTTCGTTCTCTTTTTGAATTCGTATTGCAATGGGTCTATTAAAATACAATTTTATTAATATAGCGTCTATACCTTTATTTCTTTGTACAATATTGCATTCAAAATGTTGTAATATACCTTTTTCAAAATTCGATTTTTCATCATAACTAGCTTTGCCAAGTTTCATTAAAGTTGAATCAGTTTTTATAGGGTCTTGCAATCTTTTATGGCATAATTGTATAGCATCTGGATTTTTATCAATACCAATATAATTTCTATTTTTTAAAAGTGCAGCAACCAAAGTAGTTCCACTTCCGCAAAATGGGTCTAACACTAAATCTCCTTCTAGTGTACTTATATCTAATATTCGTTCCAACAATAAAATTGGTTTTTGCGTTGGATAACCTACTCTTTCTTTCGCTTTAGGGTTCAAAAAAGGTATATCCCATACATCTGATAATGGCACTCCCTTTTTCTCATTTGTTAATACCACGTTGCCATCTATATCTGTTTTATACGCTGTTTTACCATTATCATTTCTAATTCTGTCTTGCAAAATTTGATCGATATTTGTAGTGACCGAATAGTCGGTAAGAATTTTATTAAATTTATAATTTTTACTCTTGCTATAGAAAAATATTGTCTGATGTGCATTTAATAAACCATTTTTTGAGTTAGACCATCTTTTATACGTCCATACAATTTCGCTTCTGAAGTTATCATATCCAAAAATATCATCTAGCATTATTTTTATATAATGTGATGCTGTCGTGTCGCAATGTAGAAAAATCGTACCAGTATCTTTAAGCAACCTTTTAGCTTCTTGCAATCTAACTTTTAAGTATGATATATAATCATGCATTGAATCCCATTTATCTTCAAAGGAGTATTGTATACCATTTATATCTTTTAATTTGTGTTCTTTTTGAGTAAAGAAAGGAGGATCAAGATATACCATATCAATTGTTGAACTTTCTAACTCTTTCATGCCATAAAGACAATCTTTATTGATTAACATAAATTTTACTCCTTTGACTCTGCTATGTTCTGAAGTATTTCAAGTAAGTTGATACCAGTAAATTTCTCTATATAATTCCAAGCATCATCTCCATAATAGTAAAAACCACCAACTCCATGATATAGCGTTTCTAATGTTTGTTGAACTTTGATCGCTTGCTCTCTATTTGGATAATAAAACATTACTCTTATTGGAATATAGCCAGCATTTTTAATTACTTGAACTCTTGTATGCTCTTTAGTAATGTGATCACCATCAGTTGTAGCATCGCGCCATTTTATTTCATGGGCAAATTCCCCAACTAAACAATCAATTTCAAATGTTTTTGGTTTAGTGCCTATACTGTTGGGTATTTTGATTTTTCTAGCATTTTCTGGATACTTATATGCCATACAAATAGTAGCAGCTTTTTCTAAAAAAGCACCTGCATGATTATATAAAAAACGCCCTTTATTTTGATAAATGTCAATCATTGAACCTTCTTGGATAGAAATACCCAATACTCTATAAATTAAATGATGAGAATTATTATCTTGTTGCATTTCTGCTAATCGGTTAATAACTTTTTCATTTAGAGCTTGTGCATAACTATCAGCAAGCTCCTTTATTATTTCATAAATTTCTCTATTCATGAGTTGTCTCCTCGTACAATTTTATAAGTGAAACTTATTATATCACATCTGTACCTGAAAAGTCCATTAATAAGATACAAATATCAAAAGTGATATAGGAGGTAAGCTCCTAGGTTCAAGATAAAAAATAGCTTTTATGTAAGGGCGGCACGCTGTCCACCCTATTTGTATTACGATTTTTTTACCATACCAACTAAATTTTTAGCCGTAAGTTTTGGTGAAGTTCCCAAAATATTTTTTGTATAAAGTCTAACAGACAAGCTTACAAACAAAGGTATTGCCCCAACAATTAAAGCACCTGCCAAAATCA
>LNZQ01000023.1 GCA_002007315.1 Epulopiscium sp. Nele67-Bin004 | reverse complement strand
CGTTTACCATCTGCCAAAGAACTTTTCTCACTTAGTGATTTTAGTATCGGCTGGCCATACCTTGATACAAGTTTCTTTTCATTCGCTACTTCAAGTGCAGGTTCTAGCGGACCTCAAGGCATGCAAACTGGTGGTCCTCAAGGTATAAGTCAACAAAATGGCGGACCTCAAGGTACTACTTCTCAAGAATTTAGCCCAGAAAACATGCCTCCTGAAAGCATGATGCAAGCTCAAACACCTCCAAATATACAAGACATGGCACAAAATCAACAACTTCCTCCAAATACGCAAGAAGGTATGACTCCACCACCTACTAGTAGCGAAGGTGGCGTTTCTAAAGACGAAGGACAATTTTGGTCTAATAACTATTATTTAGTTGAGGCTGAAGGTAGTCGTGACGGAGAAATAGCATTTGGTGTAAATCATGCCACAGGTCATATTAAAGCATATTTGGCCGAAGCAAATAGTTCGGCTGGTATGAAGTATGTACGTGCTGTACGTGGTGAAGAATATGGTGTAAATCAATATGTTGATAATGGCAATGGTACAATAACTGACAACGAAACTGGCTTAATGTGGATGTCCGTTGATACAGGTGAGGCAGTAAATTGGGAAGAGGCACTTATTCAGGCTGAAAATTCTGAATTTGCTGGATATAGTGACTGGCGTTTACCAGATGTAAAAGAATTGCAAAGCATCATAGATTATAGTGGTTCATATCCTGCAATCGACCAAGATTTCTTCACCTGTACAGAGCTTGCTGAAAATGAATTTTACTACTATTGGACTAGTACTTCAGCCTATTTCAACGAAGGCGATGTGCTAAATCCATTTGCATGGTATGTGGCATTCGGATTTGCTGTAGATGATACAGGTAGCGATTATCATGGAGCTGGTGGAGTAAGATTTTCACCAAAATATCCTGAAAGTGAAGCATTAGGAGAAGGTGGAGATAATTCACTAAATTCAGTTCGTCTAGTACGAACAATCTCTGAATAAAATAAAAAATCACTATTAGAAATTTCTAATGGTGATTTTTTGATTGTAGTATTTTAATTAAAATAGTACTAATACTTGTGCAATTACACTTAAAAACATGCTTGCAACAACCGTCAAACTAATGGCAGTTAGGATTTTTTTGCGATGTTTATTCATATACTCATGTAAGTTGTAGTTAGGTTTAGTTGTTTTTTTATTATTAGCCATTTTCTATTCCTCAATTTCTATAATATTTTTCTTTAAACAAAATTTATGATCAATTGTTATTATGCCAGTTTTATCAAATTTCACTGTAGCTGATTTATCATCAATTGCCTTTATTATACCACTTCCATAGCGTTTATGTCTAATCTTATTTCCTACATTTAATGTAATATCCGCAAATAGCATATCCTCAATAAAAGGAGATTGTTCCATATTATTACCATGCCTTTTTTTCGGAATATAGATATATAAATTTTCCTTTGCACGAGTTATAGCTACATAAAATAATCGTCGTTCTTCTTCAATCTCATCAACTGTAGTACTTTTATAGTGTGGTATAACTTCATCAACAGCATCTATTATAAACACTATATCAAATTCTAGCCCTTTCGCACTATGCATTGTAGATAATGTAATCGCATCTTTAATATACTTATTTTTATTATTTTGTATGCTTTCGGAGACATGTCTTAAGTTCTCTTCCCATTGCTCATAATCGTCAAAATCTTGACATGAAGCTTCAATTTCATTAAATATCTCCATAAAATTATTAAGTGGTAATCTGCGATACTCGGCATATTTTATTAAGTAATTATTATAACCTATTACGTTCTTTATAAAAGTTATTCCATCTTTTAAAGGCTTTGTTTTAAGTAATTGCAAATGATAAATTAATTGTTCAAGAGCTTCTTGTTGCCATTTCTCCAGACTGCCCTGCCTAACCAATGTTACAAGGTTAATGTTATTTTGTTGCAAATTTTTAAGAATATCTCTTGAAATATACCGAGCTGGTTTATTTATTACTCGAGCACAATGTTCAATGTCAGATAAATTTTGAGCTAACTTAAAGTATGCTAACAAATCCTTTGTTATCCAATGATTATACAACGAAGGCATGCTGTCTCTAATTTTAAAAGGCACACTTAGGTTGATTAAACTTTCTAGTAAACTATACGCCTGCATATTATTTCGGTATATAATAGCTATGTTCTCAAGTGGAAATTTTTTCCCTTTTAATTCTAAAATTTTATTAATAATAATATCTGCTTGTTCATTATCATCTTTGCAATTAATTATAACAGGCTTTGTAGTCCCTGTTTTATGGGGTACCATTACTTTATTAAATCTATTTTTATTACATAAAATTAAACGATTACTATGTTCTATTATGGCTGGTACAGAACGATAATTTATATCTAATATCACTTTATTTAAATTAGGAAAATAATCATTAAATTGCAATAGAAATTCTGGTTCCTTTATCGCCATATACAGTGCGTAATCTTCAAGCCAAAACTGTTGCTGTTTTTTAAACTCCGTTAAGTCTACTTTACCTTTAGAGTTTTGATATGCTATATTAAGAACTTCAAGACGTTCATCAAATAGTGCAGCATAATCTACATATTCTGGATTATTCCCATAATATCTATTTTCATAATCTTCTTTTTGTAATAGACCCTCCGTATGTAAAAGGTCAAAATCTATAAAATATGGATTTCCAGCAAACGCCGAAAATGATTGATACGGCGAATCCCCATAACTTGTATGCCCTAGAGGCAATATCTGCCAATATTTTTGCCCAGCTCTATTTAAAAAGTTAGCAAAATTATAAGCTTCTTTTCCAAATGTTCCTATTCCATATTTCTCACCTAAAGAGGAAATATGCATAATAATACCGCTACTTCTTCGCATTTTTTCACCTTTTCTGTCCTTAATTAGTTTAATCATACACCATTTTTTATAAAGCGTCAACACTTTAAAAAAGCTGGTACTACTTCGTACCAGCTTCATAAAAATTTACTTATTTATATGCCAAATATCTTGGTCATATTGTGCGATAGTTCTATCTGATGAGAAGTACCCAGCTTTTGCAATATTTACTACAGTTTTGCTTGCCCAAGCCATTCTGTCTTCATAATCTGCAAACATTTTCTCTTTTGTTGCAACATATTCTTTTACGTCAAGCAACGTCATAAACCAGTCTTTTTTAATAAGCTCTGCATGAATTTCTAACAACAAATATTTGTCGCCTAGTTTCATCATCTCTGGGCTAATAATAAAGTTTATCCAAGTTCTGATATCTTCATCATTTATATAGTAGTCTAAAGCGTTGTAGCTACTATCTTTATACATTTGGATAACTTCGTCACTTTCTTTTCCAAAGATATAAATGTTGTCTGGTCCAACAAGCTCATTTATTTCCACGTTCGCACCATCGTTTGTTCCAAGAGTAAGTGCACCGTTAAGCATAAATTTCATGTTTCCTGTTCCACTTGCTTCTTTTGATGCAAGCGAAATTTGCTCAGACACGTCACATGCTGGAATAAGATTTTCTGCGTAAGTTACGTTGTAGTTTTCAACCATAACTACTTGCAAGTGTGGTGACACTTCTGGGTCGTTTGCGATAAGCTCTTGTAAGCATAAAATTACGTGGATAATATCTTTTGCAATTATATATGCTGGTGCAGCTTTTGCCCCAAATATAGTAGTTATTGGTGTTTTTGGAACGTTCCCAGACTTAATGTCAAGGTATTTGTATATGATATATAAAACGTTCATTTGTTGGCGTTTGTATTCGTGAAGTCTTTTTATTTGGATATCAAATATAGAATTTTCGTTGATTTCTACGCCAGACATTTTTTTGATATAGTCTTTTAACTTAACTTTGTTGTTTTGTTTGATTTGGATAAGCTCTTTAAGTGCAGTTTCATCATCTTTAACTTTTAGTAGCTCTTGCAACTTCTCTGCGTCTTGTCTAAAATCAGCTGCTCCATATTTGTCAATCCATTCAACAAGCTCTTTGTTACAGTGTAACAGCCATCTTCTAAACGTTATCCCGTTAGTTTTATTGTTAAACTTTTCTGGATACAAGTTGTAAAACTCGTTTAGTTCGTTTTCCTTTAAAATGTCAGTGTGAAGTGCCGCAACACCGTTTACACTAAATCCATAGTGCATATCCATTCTAGCCATGTGAACTCTATTTTGGTCATCAATGATGTGTAGTTCTTTATTTTCGTATTTTTCAGCTATACGATGTGCCAAATCTTTTATTATCGGCACAAGGTGAGGAACAACTTCTTCTAGGAAGTGAAGTGGCCATTTTTCTAAAGCTTCTGCAAGTATTGTATGGTTTGTGTATGCACAAGTTTTTGTTACAATATCAATAGCATTATTTGTATCTATTCCACGTGCAACCAACAATCTAATAAGCTCTGGAATAACCATTGATGGGTGCGTGTCGTTTATTTGAACTGTCACATGGTCATATAGTTTTTCTATTTCATAACCATTGTCATCACACTCTTTTAATATAAGTTGTGCCGCATTACTCACCATGAAGTATTGTTGATAAATTCTAAGTAATTCGCCTTGTTTATCGCTATCGTCTGGATATAAAAATAGTGTTAAGTTTTCTTTGATGTTTGATTTATCAAAGTTTATTCCATCGTGAACGATACCTTCGTTTAATGTAACAACGTCAAATAAGTGAAGTTTGTTTGTTCCACTGTTGTAACCTGTTACGTCTATATCAAACATTTTTGATGTAACTGTAAAGTTGTTAAATTGCACATCAAAACTTACGCCAGCATCTGTAAGCCAGCTTGTATTTTCAATCCATTGGTTTGGCGTTTCAGTTTGTTTGTTATCTCTAAACACTTGTTTGAACAAACCATAGTGGTAGTTTAGACCTACCCCATCGCCGTTTATCCCAATTGTAGCCATTGAATCTAAAAAACACGCTGCAAGTCTACCAAGTCCCCCATTCCCAAGTGATGGCTCTGGCTCAACTTCTTCTATTACAGTTATATCTTTTCCTGCTGAAGATAGCACGTCACGAACTTCATCATATACACCTAAGTTGATTAAGTTGTTTGATAATAATTTACCAATCAAAAACTCAGCTGATATATAATAGATTTTTTTGTTATTTTTAGATGGATTCCCACCTTTTTCTTGTGCTGCTGTTTTTACGGCTGATAATAATGCATAATAAACTTCTTGATCTGTCGCCTCTGCAACACCTTTTCCAAGTGCTTGCTCAAAAGTCGCTATAAAACTCATTAAATTTCCCTCCATTAGTTGAAGTATTCTGCTACTTCACTCATTTTTTCTGGTATCATTATATTTTGTGGGCATAACGGAACACACGCCTCACAAGAAACACAATTGTCTGCACGTCCTTCTTCTGGAATAGCTGTATATGATGACTTTCCAAATATTTTATTTGTGTTGTATTGTGCAAAACAACGTGGAATTTCTACACCAAATGGACATGGCATACAGTAATTGCAACCTGTACATGGTATACTCTTTAGGTTGTCCATTATATCTATTGCTTTATTCAAAATTTCTCTTTCTGTATCATCAACTGATACAAGTTCTTCTGTACTAAACGTGTGCAGGTTGTCCTCCACTTGCTCAATTGTTGACATACCGCTTAAAATTAGCTTAACATTTGGTAAGTCAGCAAGAAATCTAAACGCCCAACTAGCATAACTTCTTTCGCTGGCATGGTTTTTAAAAATTTCTTGGATTGCAGGAGCTGGGTTTGCAAGAGTTCCCCCTCGAACTGGTTCCATAACGATAATAGGTACACCCGCATCTGTTGCGATTTTATACATTTCTTTTGCATCAAACCTGTTCCAGTCTGCATAGTTTAGCTGAAGTTGGCAAAAGTCCCACTTGTGCAAACTAAGTATTTCTCGCAAGCAATCTAAATCATCATGAAAAGAAAATCCAAGATGTTTAATTTTTCCCTCTGCACGTTTCTGTTCGGCCCATTTGATTACGTCCATTGACTTCAGCTTTTTAAGACGCTCTTTATTCATAGCATGAATTAAATAGTAGTCAATATACTCCATGTTAAGACGTTTTAAATGTTTATTAAATATTTTGTCAAGCTCACGTTGTCCATTAATTATCCATAGTGGCAATTTTGTTGCAACAAAAAAACTTTCTCTAGGGTATTTTGCTAGTGCTTTCCCTAAAAATTCTTCTGACTTGCCCTTGTGGTATACATATGCAGTATCAAAGTAATTTATACCTTGCTTATACGCCGTGTCTATCATCTTTTCGGCAACGTCGTAGTTTATAGTCTCGTCCTCATTTATAGGCATTCGCATAACGCCAAAACCTAACATCGAGTGGTCTTTGTCCCCATCATCAAAACTTCTGTATATCATATCCGTTTCTCCCATCGTGTAAAAATAATAACATCTTTATTGTAATCTCAATTGATAATTTTTACAAGGATATTTTGGAATTATTTTCTATAATTCTAACATTTTTAATAATGCATCTTCTGTTAATATAGGAATGCCTAATTCATTTGCTTTTTGATTTTTGCTAGAGCTTGAAGTTGCATCATTATTTATTAAATAATTAGTTTTTTTGCTAACACTTCCTGTCACTTTTGCTCCACGTTTTTCTAGTTCAGCTTGCAACGCTTTTCTATTTTCAAAATGATGCACATCACCAGTTATTACAAATACTTTACCACTAATTGCCGTTTCTTCTTCTATAACTTCTTCTTGTATAAATTTTATTTGACCTAGTAATTTATCCAAAATTTGATTGTTTTTTTCTATGCTAAAATAATCACTTATTTCTTTTGCAATTATAGGTCCAACTCCCTCTATCTCAACTAGTTGTTCTGCTGTTGCTTGCCTAATTTGCGACAAATCGTTTTTAAAGTGTTTACAAATTAATTTTGCGTTGCTCGTCCCAACTTGAAGTATGCCTAGGGCATATATAAATTGATACAGGTGTGAATTTTTAGAGTTATTTATAGATTTTATTAGTTTATTATATGAACGCTTTCCAAATCCATCAAGTGCTATAATCTGGTCTTCATATTGTTCTAATTCGTACAGTGAACTTAAATCAACTAAAAATCCTTGAGTCACAAATTTTTCAATCGTCGCTTCAGACAGTCCATCTATGTTCATTGCATTTCTTGAAACAAAGTGCGTAAACAATTTAACTTGTTGTGCTTCACAATTGCTATTTGGACAAAATAGCTGTTTTGTATTTTTATCTTTTTTAATTTCGGTATTTGCACCACAAACCGCACATGTTTTTGGCAGTTCAACCATACCCGACTTTGTTAGGTTTTCGGCTATTTGCGGTATAATCATATTCGCCTTATACACCGTCACCGTGTCGCCCACCCCAAGCTCAAGCTCCTCAAGTATACTAATGTTGTGCACACTTGCACGCTCAACGCTCGTCCCCTCAAGGTCAACAGCCTCAAAAACTGCAACGGGATTTATAAGCCCTGTTCTTGATGTGCTCCACTCAATGTATTTTATCGTTGTTTCTTTAAGCTCATCTTTCCATTTAAAAGCAAGTGAATCTTTTGGAAATTTTGACGTACTTCCTAAGCCTTCGCTAAATTCAATGTTATCATAAGTAAGTACAAGTCCATCTGAGCCAAAATCTATATCTTTTATAGATTGTTCATATTGTGCCACTGTTTTTTCAATAGTACCTTTTGTAACTTTTGTGTGTTCAACAACATCAAATCCAAGCTGTTTAAGCCATATCAGACTTTCACTTTTGTAATCAAATTGTTTTGTGCAATCAATTATTGAAAACGCCATAAACTGCACATTTCGCTTTGCGGTTTCTTCCGAATCAAGTTGTCTTACGCTACCACTACACAAATTTCTAGGATTTTTGTATTTTTCTCTATCTTCAAGGCGTTCATTTATTTTTTCAAAATCGCTATAAGTTATAATCGCCTCACCTCTAACAACAAGCATTCCATCAAAAGGAATAGTTAACGGCAAATTTTTAAACGTTTTAGCATTATTTGTAACGTCTTCCCCAACAGTTCCATTTCCACGTGTTATCGCTTTTTCGAGCACACCCTCATTATAAGTACAAACAACAGTTAACCCATCAAGTTTCCAAGACAATACACCGTCCCCAGCCTCCAAAAAACTTTGTAGTTTTGACAGCTCTTTCGTTTTATCCAACGATAACATAGGTGTTGCATGAGTTTCTTTGTTTAGTCCTGTTACCACTTGATAACCAACTTTTTGCGTAACACTCCCTGCAAGCACAACACCTAACTCTTTTTCTAGTTGTGCCAGTTCATCATAAAGTTTATCATATTCTAAATTTGACATTATCTCTGTATTTTGTTGTTCATACATATAGCTTGCATCGCCCAATTTTTTTACTAGCATTTGCATACGTTCCATTTTATCCATATTTTTCACCTCTATCCACATTATAACACATTTATATACATAATATTGCCAAAGTTAGGTAAAAATATATCACGACTAATTTTTTGGGAGGAGAAAAATATGAGGAGAGTACAAAAAGAAATAGTTTTAACACTAATGATAGGGGTATGCTTTATTTTGATAGGTATGGCACACGTTAAAGGACAGTCAATAGAACAGTCTTACACGTATGTTGTTAACTATTATCGCCCGCACCAAGATTATATGAACTGGGATTTAATTGTGTGGGACGATGAAAACGACACTATCAACTATAGTTTTGAGGAACAAAAAGAATTTATGACTAGTGCAAAAACGTATATGTTTAAGCAAGTTGTTCATAAATCTACTTCACCAAAACTAAATTTTTTAGTTGAACAACCAAACCTAAACAAACAAGAAGGTGGCAATCGTTATATTTTGATGCCTGAAGGAGAAGTACTAGTTCAAGTGTGGCTTGTTGCAGGTGACAGCGAAGTGTATTATCAACTTGGCGATATTAGTTTTGATGAACATATTACTAATGCATTTGCCGAAAGCTCGTCAACTCTTTTGGTGTCTTCAAACGTTGATATTGAAGATTTGTTAAGCTTTTACGTTGTTGACACAAAAGGTAATCAATACAACGGAATTGGTGAACATGTGCAAAATATGCACTACAAAGTTACACTAACAGACGGTGTTATGCAAGCAAATGAAGTGTATCGCATTGGTGCAGAAAATGTTGGTGAAACTGTCGTTAAAATGCGTAACATACTAGATGAGTACATTTATAATGGAAAGCTTGGAATGATATATGGTTATCCAAACGCAAATGAAATAACGTTTAGAACATGGGCACCAACCGCAAAACAAGTTAATATCGTTATATTTGACAATGCATTTACAGAAACGCTAATTAAGTTTCCAATGCACTCAATTGCAGGCACGGGAGCTTGGGAGATAGCACTTCCAAACAACAATGCCGAACTAGTTGACCACTATTATATGTATCAAATTGAATGTGCTGACGGAAACACAGAGCTAGTTGTTGACCCATATGCAATTAGTACTTCAGCAAATTCAACTAGAACAGCTATAATTGATATTTCTACAACAAATCCACCAGAGTGGGAAACCGATATTTCACCAACTCATACAAGTAAAGCAGATGCAATAATTTATGAAACTCACATTAGAGATTTATCAATTGATACAGATGCTAATTTTACAAACTTACGTGGAACGTTTAGAGCATTTGCCGAAACAGGAATTACCACCGAAGATGGTCATTCTGTTGGAATTGACCATATAAAAGAACTTGGTGTCACTGACGTTAATCTTATGCCTATATACGATTTTGGGACTATTGATGAAACTATGGTTGAAGACCCAACTTATACAGGTCAAAAGTACAACTGGGGGTATAGCCCAAAATCATTTAACGTGCCAGAAGGTGGATATTCAACAACTCCAACCGACCCAAATTCACGTATTTTTGAACTTAAAGAAATGATTGCAACACTACACAATAACGGTCTTAGAGCTATTATGGATGTAAATTATACTCACACTGACGTAGAACATCCATTTAAACAAATCGCTCCAGACTATTATTACAAAACAAATGATATAACCGGCGAGTATTTAGACAACGAAATTGCTACTGATAGACATATGGTTCGCAAATTTATCGTTGACTCTGTAAGTTATTGGGCAAATGAGTATCATATTGATGGCTTTAATTTTGGACATGTAGGTCGTATAGATAAAGTAACTATTAAAGAAATTGCAAAAATTCCAGATATCGTTGTATATGGCGAAGATGACGAACAATCTAAACTTGACGATATAGCCAATTTTAATATTTCTGGACAAAAAGCTATTTTGGGAGAAACAGATGACATTGAGAAAGGATTTGCAACTGGCGAAGAAAACAAAGAAAATGCAGTTATGACTACGGTTAAAGGTTCAGTTAACACTTTTGCTGACAGTCCATTTGACGTTGTAAACTATGTAACTTCACACAACAATTTAACACTGTGGGACAAAGTTATCAAAACACAAAACTTAAATGACGAAGAAGGTCTATTAAATATTAAAGATGGCGACCAACTAAACAACGATAGCGACAATATGGACTTAGCTGTTGCAAATACAAATACGCACCATGACGTTGATACCGAAAATCCGCTTGAAAACGAAACTGTTAAACGTAGTTTACTTGCAAATAGTATCGTGCTAACGTCACAAGGAGTTCCATTTATCCACGGTGGCGAAGAAATGTTACGCACAAAGTTTGGTGACCAAAATAGTTATAGCAGTCCCGATTCTATCAATCAAATTTTGTGGCAAACTAAAGATGATTTTATTGATGTGTTTAATTATTACAAAGGTTTAATTGAGCTTAGAAAAGAACACCCTGCATTTAGAATGACTAGTAAAGATATGATCGAAAAGCATATCGAAGTTATGCAAACAGAAGATAACATCGTAAGTTATAGACTTAAAGACAATGCAAACGACGATAGTTGGTCAGACATAGTTGTAATTTATAATGGAAATCGTCTTGATAAAGAAATCACTTTACCATATGAGGCAAATTGGCATATTGTAGCCAATGGTAATTCTGCAGGAACAAATATAATTAAAAGTTTGAGCAATGTAAATTCTGTAACGGCTGACGGACTTGCTATGACAGTTTTGTTTGCTGAATAAAGAAAGGATACTAATATGAAAAAACTTGCACTATGTTTAATATGTAGCACTATAGCACTACTAGGAGCATCACATTTACAATCAGCTGAACAATCTGAGCCAGTTGTAGATATCGAGATTTTTTCTTGGATGCTTGGAAGTGCCGATGAAGATAACGTTGAAAGAAAAATGATTGAACTATATCAACAACTTAATCCACATGTAAACATTACCATTACCGAAGTTCCAGAAAATCAATCCTACAATGATTTATTGGTTGCTAGAGCCCAAATTGGAGATTTGCCAGATGTATTTACTTGGGATGATAATATCGAAGCGATAACTAACGGCTGGGTCACCGACCTCACCCCTTATGTAACTATAGACTCAGAATGGAACAATGTTCTTGAGCCATTGCGACAAGGGGCAACTTATAATGACCATACATTTTTCTTACCATTTAGGTCATATTTGATGGGAATGTTTATCAACAATGATATTTATGATGAAAACAATTTAGAACACCTAAAATTTGGCTATACAATGGACGAATTATTGTATGCAATCGACCAAACTACTACTGACACCACAAAAGGTACGGGTAACTACTTCCCAGTTGAACTATTTTATCCAATGGTTGAAGACCCTGACACTTATTGTTATGCAACGTATCAACCATATAGCAACACTGTTGATTTTACAACTGATTTGTATGCTAGAGGAGTTGAGATATACAAAACGATTACAGAAAATAATAACAACTTAGTTAATACTTCAACTGAAGAATTTTTTGGACGTAACGGCTGGGCATTTGGTGAAATTGGCGGAATTGGAAATCAATATGAAGGAACATGGTTTTTTGATAGCGACTACAAAATAAATGCTGACTATATCGGTTTACCAAATGGTATTGCTGGTGTTCTCGTAAATGACTATTATTGTATTGGTGCAAACTCTGATGTTGCCGAACAAGCTTATGAATTTGTTAAGTTTATGAGTTTTGGGCTAAATGGAGTGAGAAACAGACTTTATTTGCATGAAATAAACCCTACACAATATGGCTTTAAAGGCGTTCCTGTTATTGCTGGTGCAAATGCTGTTATTGATACAAAATATATCTCGGCATTTTCAATGTATCCAAATTATATTTCGGCTTATCAATCAATTGATACTGCAAAACTTGAGGGACTTAAAGAAATACCTGGACTTTCAATGGCTATCAATGACAACACTATTGAGCCTTACAAAATGTGGGAACTTCGTGACGCAATTACCCATGGAAATAAAAATTTGAATAACTATGATATAGAAATGACAGAGCTTGCAAATCAAGTGCTTGCAAACTACAACGAGCAATTAAAAAAGACGATGGGAATTCCATCGTCTGATGCTTAATCTCTAAGCAAAGTGTTTTTATATATTGCATCGTAAGTGTGAATAGTAATTTTAGTTGTGTCTAATGTATAAATCTCACGGATTGTATACATTGGCACAATTATACGTGGTTGAAATTTTTCATTGATTATAGAAAAGCCTGTATGGTTCATGCGAACTCTACTTTCATGTTGCACGCTTTCATTTCCATCAATCGTAATTTCAAATACATCTAATCCGTGATAACGATGCATCATCATCAACAGACCACTAAAACTAAACTGTCCAAAATGTCCTACACCTGGCTTAGAACTAAACAATTGTACGAATTTTTCTTGATATACCATACCAATTTGAATTTGAAGTGTATTACCTATAATAGTATGCCCTTTATAATGCTGTAAATCAAAACTTACACCATCTGCATCTACTTGATTATAAAAATTAAAAATCTCGCCTACATTTGTAAATCCTTTATATTCCACACTTTGTGTTATTCGGAAAAATTTCACCGAAATAGTAGTAATTTCCTTATGAGTATTAAGTAACTCAATTAAATCTTTAGCTTTCATGAATTAGAATTCCCCCTAGAATTTTATTTTAATTTAACTGCAAAGATATTATCTGTTGATTTTCCTAACTTTAATGCTATTTGTTGTATTTCTTTTAATTGATTAATTATGTCTTGGGATAATTTATACACTTTATCGTATACTTGATTAGCTTTCCCATGTTCTCCATTTTTAATTAGTTCTAAAACTAGCTTGCCCTCCGCATGCAATTTTAGATGAATAGGGTCAATAGCCTTCCATTTATCTACTACTTGAGGATGGGTAACGTTTAGTATTTTGTAATAATGCCCGAATTCACATTTATTCCCATCAATTTGTATAGGTTGCAATGTACTGTTAGTGCAGATATTTTCTAAATTTTTCATCCAAGCTATATGACTATTAATAGCTTTTTCTAAAATTTCGACAAACTCATCAGTTTTTACTGTACGTATAGTTTTTTGCATTTGTAATGATACTTCTCGAATTTGACCTACCATTTTGTCATCTAGCTCATTTAAAGAATGAGAGTATGATATTAAAGAATTAGAATTATCATTTAACATGGTAGCTTGACTTCTTAATGAATTAAAATCTTCGCTTACTATTGCCATATCGCTACTTATTTCTTCAATAAAACAAGTTTGTTCTTCTATAGTTGCAAATAAAGTTCCAATACTCTGAGTTGTATACGTTAAGTCTGATGCACTTTTTTCAAACTCATCAGTTACATGAGTTATTTTATCACTAATTTGAGAAATTGAAATAGATGTTTTATCAACACTCTCTATGCCATCTTGTGTAGCATTTCGCATATTTTGAGTAAACGCTTCCATTTCCTCTAACCGCTCTTTTGTGTCAGTAGCTAACTTTCTAATTTCCTCAGCAACTACAGCAAAACCTTTCCCCTGTTCGCCAGCCCGAGCTGCTTCTATACTAGCATTTAATGCAAGTAAATTTGTTTGATTTGCTATAGCTTTAACCCCTTCAATAACTGCTCCAAGCTCATTAGCAATACTCCCTAATATTTTTATTTTATCTTGCATAACTTGAGTGTTATCTAAAACATCGTTTTTTATATGATTAATCTCACTCAATTTTATCATACTGGCATTATTACTTGTAGCTAGATTTATTGATTTAGTAGATATTGATTCTAATATACTTGTTGAACTTTCCATAGAATTTGAAATTTGCAATAACTTATCGTCAGATTTTTTTGCTAAATTAGAATTTCTTTCTATCGAATCCGAAAGTACTTCAGCAATTTTTTTGAGATCATCAGCTGTAAAAGCAATATTTAAATCTATACCCATTAATTTTGTACAGTCCCCTAATAAACTAATTAACAAGTTATAGTTGCCTTCACTTACAACTAATATATCGTCAATAGTATCAAATAATCTTTTTGTTTCACTTCCTACTAATGTAGGTTTTACACAGGGGTTATTATTGATTTTATCTTCAATATAATCTAGAATTTTTTCATTTTGACTTTTTAGCATGCTATTCCCCCTAAATAACTTACAATATATTAACATATAAAAATTATTATACTTTGTAAATTAATTACTGTCAATGTAATAAGAAATGGAAAAAATATTCTTTTAAAAAATCAAAACTGAACATAAATGATGGTGATCTGTGTCATTGTCAAAGTGTTAATTTTGCCTTTTTTTATTTTTAAATGACATGGACAAATGCAGAGGAGGGAAAAAAAAAACAAAAACTATGAGTGTTTTTCTCCACAGTTTTTAAGCACTTCTTAACTGCTGTGAAACACTCAAGGAACAGTGTAAACAGCTCTGGGACACAGCGAGTGACGCAATAATCGTGTGACACAACGAATCAATAATGAAATTTAATGAAATTTGTTCATTGTTGCAGCACTAATGCGAGTAAATATTTTAAGTTCATATTGGTAGATGAAATAAAATTTTACTTGTCAGTCTCTAAAGACATTTTAAAGCATGACCTTCTGCGTTTGCACGTGTCTTTCTTTTTTTAATTTTTCTTTTCTTTTCTGACCCATCAGAAGAGGAGGCGGCGGGCGGAGGGGCCTGGCACGTATCTGCTGACTGTCACTTTCATTTAGTGTGCTGTCCTCAGCTGCCTCCTCTATATGCCCAGACCAGCTCTGAGTGAGCCAAGGTCCCCTTTTGTTCAGTGTCCAGCCTTTCTAATCCACAAACCCTTCAGTCCACAGATACGCTGTAGTAATTACAGGACACTTTTTTTCCTTTAAACTTTTCCTACATGAGGATTTACATCATTTGGAGTTTAGGTTTTGGTGTAAGGTTTTGGCATTGATTTCCCCTGAGAGCAGAGAGGGATGAAATCACAATAGTCCACAGTGCCTCTCTCTTCTCTCCTAGACTCTGTCCCTGTCAGGCTCAATCAATTAATAAAGCTTGACATTTATTGGTGAAAACAAATAAAAATGCTTGGTTTGGGGATTGTCTCGTGTGCAAACTTCTCTCCCATTTTTCAGTTTGTTTACATATCATTGAACGTCCTGATCCCAGGACAACTGCATGCTGCCAAAAACATTGGCCACAAAGGAATTCAGTTTAACGCTGTGCAAGTGCCTTTTCTAAAGGGCAGTGCTGTGCCTGTGGTTGTCGAAGTCTGTTTAGCAGAATAATCAGTGCTTTAATTACAAAAGTCAGTTCAGAATATCAATTATAGCCTTCCTTTATCTGCAGTCATGTCACACAGAGAAACAATTATGACTGATTGTGAGTTTCTATTGTCTCTTGCTGCTGGTAATTAGTTACTTTTTGCTTACAAATCATGCTTTTTTTTTTTTTTTTGCATATATAACTTCCCCCTCTGCCCTCTACACTCACTTGCGGTTTCTTTTTCTTCTTTTATATTAATGAGTGGCCTTGAGCTGAAATCATGAGTTTGCGAGTCAGTCATTGAGTGTGTTCTGTTGAAGAGAATGTGCAGTATGTTTTTGTTCAGAGAGCCTTAGGGGCCCGCTAGCATTTTCTCTCAGTCTCATCCCAGTCCAGACACGCTTCCCATTCTGGTATGACAAACATCTCCGTGGAGCTAGCTCCAACTAGAACTGAGTCTTGATGGCACACAAGCGTCTCCGAACACACACACACACACACTTCA